>JALQVB010000005.1:0-595 GCA_023260495.1 Aquiluna sp. | reverse complement strand
TACTGCGCGTGATTGGTGTCTTGGTATTCGTCAACCAGGATGTGCCGGAAGCGCTTCTGATAGCGCGCCCGAACCTCTGGGAATGCTCGCAGAAGTCCAACCGTCTCGGCAATCAGATCGTCGAAATCAAAAGCGTTGTTGCGCCTAAGCTCCTGCGCGTATGCCTGGTAAACCTCGGCGATAATACGCTCTCGCGGGTTGGAGCGGTCAGCATTGCGAGCAAAGTCCTCGGCGTCCTTCAGCTCATTCTTGGCATTTGAGATAACGGCTGCCGCCACCTGCGGCTTCAAATCTGCATCCTCGGCACCGGCCTCGCGCAAGAGTCTCTTCAGCAATGCCCTGGTGTCGCCCGAGTCGTAAACGGTGAAGTTCGAGTTGTGCCCCAGCCGCTCGGCTTCCCGTCGCAAAATCTGCAAGCAGGCGGAGTGAAAGGTGCGAACCCACATTCCCTCGCTCGATGTCCCAACTAGCTGCTCGATGCGCTCGCGCATCTCATTGGCAGCCTTATTGGTGAAGGTAATGGCCAGAATCTGAGAGGGGTAGAGCTCGCCGTTGGCCAAGAGGTGCGCGATGCGGTGTGTGAGCACACGGGTCT
>JALQVB010000059.1 GCA_023260495.1 Aquiluna sp. | reverse complement strand
CCAACAAAACGGAAAGACCAAGCTGCTTTCTGCGCAGGTTTGAGGAAATTGCAACGATAATCAGCCAGACAAGCGCAACCGGAAACAGCGCAACCGCAAAGTGCACCGCCAGTGGGTGCAGCGGCAGATCACCGAGAGCTAAAAAGAACTCGTCCCCGTCAGTTCTTGGAAATGTCATAGCTATCGAACTTATCGCTTATCTTTTCACCTTTGTATTGGGGAAAGAGAAAAGTAGCCGGGCAGTAGTTCATGACCCCCGTGGCAATCATGAATAGACCCAGTGGAGCAAGCATCCAATACCAGCCGCCCATCGTGGCGGCACTGATGATTGCTAGCACACCAAAACCACCGCGAACTAGACGTCCGCCCATTCCCGACATGAAGTCCAACATTTTCCTTCGAGATTCAGTTAGTTGCATGGTTACCCCTTACAGAACTTCAAACTAAAAGTTGAGGCCGGGTAATCCCTGAGAAATAAGCGACCCCCCGTGCACCCGCCAGAGCCCAGTTACCCTTGCTATCTCTCGATCCTGGGGGATTAGCCAAGATGACGCCACACGAGGAGTCGCCTGCAATTCTATTGCCTAAGAATTCAGCGATAGCAGCAGGCTCAGCAACCTCCTAGTTCTGCGGGAAACCTAGGTTCAACCCACCGTGACTCGGGTCCAGCCAGCGCGAGGTCACGACCTTGGTCTGAGTGAAGAAGCGGAATCCCTCTTCGCCATGGGCCCTGGAGTCGCCAAATAGCGAGTGCTTCCAACCGCCAAACGAGAAGTAGGCCACTGGGACGGGGATTGGCACGTTGATACCAATCATTCCAACCTCAACCTCGTTTTGGAACCGTCTGGCAGCTCCCCCGTCGTTCGTGAAAATTGCAGTTCCGTTCCCAAAGGCGCCGGAGTTGATTAGCTTCAAGCCCTCCTCATAACTGGAAACCCGAACAACAGACAGCACTGGCCCAAAAATCTCCTCGGAGTAAACCTTCGATGTTGTCGGCACCTTGTCTATCAAGGTCGGTCCAAGCCAGAACCCCTCTGCTGCCCCATCAGCAACGACGCCCCTGCCATCAACCACAACAGTTGCCCCATCCTGCTCGGCGATCTCAATGTAAGCAGCGACCTTGTCGCGGTGCTGCTGCGTTACCAGCGGCCCCATGTCACAGGAGCGCCTTCCATCGCCAACCTTGATCTGCGACATGCGCTGTGAAACCTTGGCAATCAGCTCATCTGCAATTGGCTCAACGGCAACCACGACCGAGATGGCCATGCACCTCTCACCCGCAGAACCGAAGCCTGCGTTCACGGCCGAGTCGGCAACCAGGTCCAGGTCTGCATCGGGCAGCACGAGCATGTGATTCTTAGCTCCACCTAGAGCTTGGACGCGCTTGCCGTGCTTTGCGGCAGTCTCGTATATGTACTGTGCGATTGGGGTTGAACCAACAAAAGAAATTGAGCGAACATCGGGGTGCTCAAGTAGGCCATCAACGGCGACCTTGTCACCATGAAGGACATTGAATACGCCATCTGGCAATCCAGCTTCCTGCAGCAGCTTGGCAATCCACAGCGAGGCCGATGGGTCTTTTTCGCTTGGCTTCAACACAACCGCGTTACCCGCGGCCAAAGCGACGGGGAAGAACCACATTGGAACCATGGCAGGGAAGTTGAATGGGCTGATGATTCCCACAACACCCAGCGGCTGCTTTATCGAATAAACATCAATGGAGGTCGAGGCATTGGATGAGTACTCGCCTTTTAGTAGGTGCGGTAGCCCACAGGCAAAGTCAACAACTTCAAGCCCTCGCGTAATCTCACCCAAAGCATCAGATACAACCTTGCCGTGCTCTGCGGTGATGATTTCTGCGAGTTCCCCCTTGCGCTCATCTAGAAGTTGCCGAAACCTGAACATGATGCTGGCACGCTTGGCCAGCGAAACATCTTTCCATTCCAGGAAAGCCTTTTGCGCTGCCGAAACGGCAGTGTCGATGTCTGCTTGGTCAGCGAGCACTACCTCGGCAGTTTTTTGTCCCAATGCCGGGTCAAATACATCTCCAACGCGGTTTGAAGACCCTTTGTTTTCGGCTCCTGCAATCCAGTGGGGAACTAACTTCATTGTTTACCTCAATTCCACTAAGAAGGTTACTCTGATTGCATGGGCGAGGTTACCGAAGAAGTATTTGCAATCCTGGCAAAGCTCCCTGAGCAGCAGGCAAAGATCCTTCATCAGCTGCGCCTTGACGTCTTGAAGCTCGCGCCCGCTGCACAAGATCGCATTTCCTACCAAATGCCAACGCTGGAGATTTCGGGCCAAATACTGCTCCACTATGCGGGCTTCAAAAACCACAACAGCATCTTCGCCGGGGCAGAGCTGCCGCGCCGGCTTGCCGATGACCTAGGAGAGATGGTCACCTCAAAGGGCACCATCCAATTTGGTCGAGAGTCGATGTTTCCAAAGTCGCTACTTAAGAAAATCGTCAAAGAGCGTATAGCCATCATCAATGAGCAGTACCCCAAGAAGGGCGGCGAGTACCTAGAGTTCTACGACAACGGTCACCTCAAATCAAAGGGAAAATACAAAGACGGCCAGATGCATGGCAACTGGGAGTTCTACCGCCGGGACGGAAGCCTGATGCGATCGGGTCGGCTGGAAAAAGGCGAGCCGGTAGGCAAGTGGCAGACCTTTGTTCGCTGAACAGGTTTCGATGAAACTCGAAGTCTTGTAGACTCGCCCACGGAGAATTCGCCTAGTGGCCTATGGCGCACGCTTGGAAAGCGTGTTGAGTGAAAGCTCTCAGGGGTTCGAATCCCCTATTCTCCGCCACTGCTATTTACGCTTGAAGAACGCCTTGATTTTGGCCACTATTCTCTCCAGCCCTTGCATTCCCTGCTTATTCAGCTCTCTAGCCCACTCCAGCTCAAGAGCAAGAATCGTCAGGCCAAAGAAGATGAACAGTAGTCCGGGGCCAGGAGTGACCATCATGATCAAACCCAAAATGAGCAGAATAAAGCCAATGAGCATGGTCAGCGCCCACCTCACTGGGTGAGGGAGCTTGCCCAAGATTTCCTTGATTTTGTTCATTTACTAGCCTGATGTGGAATGCTAAATAGCCTACCCACCCACAGCGGTCGATGGGCATGTATTCAGACAGCTCTAAGCCAAGACCCGGCTAGTTAGATGCGAGCGCGACCCTGATCGACGTGAGAAGTCCCTCAACGTCTTCTTCGGTAGTGTCCCAAGAGCACATCAACCTAACCTGCCCAGTCTGATGATTCCAAACGTAAAACCAGTAATCCTGCTGCACCCGCTCCGTCACGTGACTGGGGAGAATCGGAAATACCGCGTTTGCCTGGGCGGGATTTGGCATGCTCACTTCTGGGTGATCCGCCGCAATTTCTAAGACACCAGCGTAAAGCTGTTGGGCCATGGCATTCGCATGCTTGGCACTGCTAAGTGCAAGCGCCGCACCATCGCTAAACAACGCATTCAACTGTGCTGAGACGAAACGCATCTTGGAGGCCAGCTGCATGGATGTCTTGCGCAAATACGGCATCGCATCAGCCAACTCGCTGCCACGCTCGGTGCTGGAGTCGATTACAACGACAGCCTCAGCTGCCAAAGCGCCAATCTTGGTGCCGCCCAGCGATACCAGATCAACGCCAACGTCCGTGGTGAACTTGGCAAAAGGCAACCCCAGGGCCGCAGCCGCGTTCGAAAGGCGAGCGCCGTCCATGTGCAGCAGCAAGTCGTGCGCATGCGCAACTTCAGCAATAGCCCTCACCTCGTCTGGGGTGTAGAGGGTGCCCATCTCTGTAGTCTGCGTAATGCTCACGACACCAGGCTGGGCTCTGTGCACAAAACCAAAGTCAAACAGCTGCGTCTTGAGAAGTTCCGGCGTCAGCTTGCCATCTGGTGATGGCACCGTCCACAACTTGAGTCCAGCCATCTTCTCTGGAGCTCCACCCTCATCGGCATGGATGTGGGCGCTCTCAACGCAAACCACTGCCTCCCAGCGCTTAGTTGCTGCCTGTAGAGCTATGACATTCGCACCGGTGCCATTGAAAACAGGGAATCCTGCAGCCTTGGCCCCGAACAGCTCACGCACCACATCCTGAAACTTTGCCGTCTCTGGATCATCGCCGTAGGCGCTGACGTGCCCTTCGTTCACCTCAGCCATGCTTTGCATGACTGCAGGGTGCACACCGGCGTAGTTGTCGCTTGCGAAGCCGCGCTTATTATTCACGTCTCAAGTTTAGGTGCCGACAATGGCCGGAATAATCGCGCCCGAGAAGACCTGCCATGCCAAAAGCGACTTTGCCACCAGGCTGAGGGTGATGTAGGTCGCTTCACCAAATAGGTAATCTCGCCAAGGTCCAAACTTCTTGTATTGGAACGCCTGGTTGAAGGCAAATGTGTTGAAGAAGAGGAACAGCGCGACGATAATGCCGTAGACAAATCCTGGTATCTCGGCTGCCGATTCGCTTCCGGGCTGGATGGTGTAGACGATGATTATCAGCCACGGCACAATTCCAGTCATGGACCCCATGATGAACGGCAGTCCTCTGCCATTGCCAGGCTCCTCGTACTTCTCCTGAAGCGCACCGAAGAAAATCATCGAGGCATTCACGGCGAAGATTCCAACCAAAGCTCCAAAGTCGGAAACTCCGGTGAGCTGAGCGATCAGCCAGATCATCACAGACGAGGAAAGCGAATACTCGACCCAACGGAAGTAGTTGTGATTGAGCTTGAGGCCACCTTTGTAGCGCTCAAAGAACCATGGCGACGAGATCAAGAAATGAAAGAAGGCAGATAGCAGCAAGAAGCCAATCACTCCGGCCCCGATGTTGATGTCGAACAGTTCCACACGCTCAGGTGGAACCGGGACCCCCGGAGGTCCGGTCGGGTAGTCAATCGTTACCGGAAAAAGAATCTGGCGATCCAGCAGTGTCAGCACAAAGCTGAGCCCAACGGCTTGTGCCAGGTGCAGAAATCCAGCGACTACGTTGTAGCGGCGAAGTCTTGCGATTTGTTGATCTTGGGTTCTTTGCTTCTTTGTCATGACCCATCCCCTCGGTTTGCAACTTCAGACTACGCCTGAATCTAAAAAATCGGGTTATCGAGCCCTAGACAACCTCTGGGTAGCGAGAGCCATCGGCAAAGTTGCCATAGAGCACGCCGTCTCCCTCGGTCACCGATTGCACCAGCAAATCGCCACCAACGAAGCAGCCGCGCCAACTGGCGCCCTTGCCTCCGAAGACCTCTGCCTTATCCCCGCGTGACCGCGGTTTATTCACGCCAAACTTAAAGGCCTGTGATTCTTCCTTGACTCTCTCGGCAAAGCGCAGGTCATCGGTCGCAACCGAAGAAACCAGGTTCCCATTTGACACATTCATCGCGGCAATCAGTTCCGCTTCGGTGTCGACTAAAACGATCGAGTCGAGTGGACCAAAAGGTTCAGAGTGGTGAATAGACCAGGCCTTCGGCGGGTCAAGCACAGTCATTGGTGCCACATACGCGGAGCTGTCTTGGCCAGACAGGAATCGGCCGGCAGATAGCTTGCCGCGGTAAAGGGGCACACCCCCTCGTTCTACAGCCTCATCAAAGGAGTCGCGCAGTTCGCTTGCCTTGCGAGCGGAAATTACTGGACCAAAGTGCAAATCGGGGTAGTCGTCGGCCGGGTCTTCCACCGCGAGCGGATGGCCAAATCGAAGTGAACCAACAACGGATAGATACATCTCTAGAAACTCTGGAAACAGCTCGCGCTGCACAACGTAGCGAGGATAGGCGGTGCAGCGCTGTTTTGCATACTCGAAACCTTTGGTGAGGTGCGCCGAAAGCTCATCCCAGTTCGAATAGTTCCAGATACCCCATGAGTTGAGGCCCTCCT
>JALQVB010000058.1 GCA_023260495.1 Aquiluna sp. | reverse complement strand
TGGGCGGAACTTTTGGTGGTTCACCAACCGCAGTCGCAGCCGGTGTCGCCGTCATGGAGCAGTATGCCAGCGGCGACTGGTTCAACCGAGCGATGCAGATTGGTGAGCTTATTTCCGGTCGCCTCACCGCGATGCAGAACAACTACCCAATCATTGGTGATGTTCGCGGACGCGGTGCAATGCAGGCTATTGAGCTGATTGAACCGGGCACCAAGAACCCAAATGCGGCTGCCACCGAAGCGCTCATGAAGCACTGCCACGCCAATGGAGTGGTGGTGCTGAACGCCGGAACCTACAACAATGTCATCCGCTTCCTGCCACCGCTGGCAATCTCAGACGAGCTGCTGCATGATGCACTCGATGTCTTAGCTGCCGGTTTGGCAAAGCTGAGCTAAACCCTCTAAGGTGAGATAAAGGCCCGCTTGCCGCGGGCTTTATCTGGTTTTGGAGGAATCGAGGGTGATTCAAAGTGCAGGCTTATGAGGACAGAGAGCGTCTAAACGACCTTTTCCGGGAAGAGCTAAACCGGTACATCCTGACCCACCCTGGCTCCAGAGAGAGCCACGAGCGGGCCCTGGAACCGATGGTTTCCGGCGTCCCCATGATCTGGATGTCAAAGTGGCCTGGGCCCTACCCGATCTACGTGGAGCACGCCAAGGGCGCACACTTCACCGACGTTGACGGCAATATGTACACCGACTTCTGCCTGGGTGACACCGGAGCCATGTGTGGACACGCCCCCGATCCGACCGTAAAGGCCATCCAGAAGCAGATCGCCAAGGGCTCAACATTCATGCTGCCCACTGAAGACTCAATTGTCTCTGCGTCGATCTTGGCCGAGCGTTTCGGCATGCCTAAGTGGCAGTTCTCCCTGAGCGCCACGGACGCTAACCGGCACATGCTGCGCTACGCCCGGCACGTGACCGGTCGGCAGAAAATTGCGGTGCACGACTACTGCTACCACGGCACCGTGGATGAAACATTTGCCGTGATGGACGACGAGGGCAACACGGTGCCTCGCCGCGACAACGTGGGAAAGCCAATTGATTTGGCAGAGACCACCGTCGTGATTCCATTCAACGACCTAGAAGCGGCCGAGCGGGCCTTCGCCACCGGTGAGGTCGCCGCAATGCTGATGGAACCGGCACTAACCAACATTGGCATCGTGCTCCCCCAGCCCGGCTATCTCGAGGGCATGCAGGAGCTGTGTCGCAAATACGACGTGCTGTGGATCCTGGACGAAACTCACACCATCTCGGCTGGACCTGGCGGAATGACTCGGAGCCTGGGCCTCGAACCTGATGCTGTGGTTTTGGGTAAGACAATTGGTGGTGGCGTTCCTGTTGGCGCATATGGCATGACCAACGAGCTAGCGCTGAGAATCGCGTCCTCGATGAACCTGGAGTCCATTGATGTGGGCGGTGTGGGCGGCACCTTGGCTGGAAATGCACTTTCTATGGCCGGAGTCCGGGCAACGCTTGAAAACGTGCTTACCCCGCAGGCCTTTGCCAAGATGGAGGAACTGGCAAAGCTTTGGGTGGAGAACGTTCAGGCGGTCATCGACCAGTTCAATCTGCCATGGCAGGTCTCTCGCATTGGCTGCCGGGGTGAATACAGCTTCCGCGCCACAGCACCGGTGAATGGCCGACAGGCAGCCGATGCCGATGACTTTGAACTGCAGCAATACCTGCAGATTCACGCAATCAACCGCGGCATTCTGATGACGCCGTTCCACAACATGGCACTGATGTCACCGTTTACCGATGAAGAGGATGTGGCACACCACCACGCTCACTTCCGTGAGGCCGTGGAATCACTATTTAGCTAGCCTGCGCTGCTTGATTGATGAGCGGATCTGAACCGCCATCACGATCGCTATCGCCACGATAAACACGAAGGATCCGATAACGTTCGCCTCGGCGGGAATGCCTCGAGCGGCAGCGGTGTAGACAAACTTCGGGAAGGTGTCTAGCGCGCCGGAGTTGAACTGCGTGATGATGAAGTCATCGAAGCTCAGCGCAAATGCCAGCATGGCAGCCGCCAAGATTCCGGGAAGCAGCAGCGGGAAAGTAATTCTCCAGAACACCTGAACCGGGTTGGCGTAAAGGTCGCGACCGGCTTCTTCTAGCGCAGGGTCAAGCGTTGCCACTCTGGCCTTCACGGTGACAACCACAAAACTCAGGGTGAACATGGTGTGGGCAATGATTACGGTGCCCAGGCCCTTCTGCCAGCCAAAGTCCAAAAACTGAGCCGCAAGGCCGGCACCCATCACAACCTCGGGGGTGGCAAGCGGGAGGAACAAAATCAGGTTTGTCGCGTTACGGAACTTGAAGCGGTAGCGCACCAGAGCAATTGCAATCATGGTTCCCAGCACGGTGGACACCAAGGTCGCACTGACCGCAACGATGATCGAGTTGACGAAAGCATCGCAGACTTCCTGTTGACCGCAGACGTTTAGCCAGTTATCAAGAGTGAAGCCACGCCATATGATGTTCGATTTGATCGAATCATTGAAGGAAAAGACGAAGGTGTAACCGATTGGAATCGCCAAAAACAAGAACGTGAGGGTGACGTAAGTCGGCAGCAGGTACTTGCCCAGAGAGAACTTCACAGCAAGTCCTCCGTTCCGCTCTTACGGACGTAGGCGGATACCAGCACCACTATCGCGGCCATCAGCATCACCGATAGCGCCGAAGCGGTTGGGTAGTCCTGAATCCTCAAGAAATTAGCCTCAACCACGTTTCCCATCATCGCCGTTTCCGGCCCTCCCAGAAAGTCGCGGCTGGCAACAACGTAGTCACCGCTGATTGGGATGAAGGTAAGCAGAGTCCCAGAAATCACACCCGGCAGCGAAAGCGGGAAGGTGATCTTGCGGAACGTGGTCGCCGGGTTCGCGTAGAGGTCCGCACCGGCTTCAACAAGGCGCAAATCAAGTCGATCAAGCGAGGAGAAGATAGGGAGCGTCATGAACGGAATGAAGTTGTAGACAAGACCGAAAATGACGGCGAAGTTGGTGCCGATGATGTAGCTGTCGGCACCAAAGATGCCGAAGTCTTTCAAGGTGTTAACGATCCAAGAATCGTTCGAGAAAATCTGCTTCCAGGCGAACGTGCGAAGCAGCATCGAGATGAAAAATGGCGCCACAACAAGGGTCAACAACATGCCCTTGAGGAGCGGCTTGTTTCTTGCCTTCACAGCGATGAAGTAGGCAATCGGGTAGCTAACGGCAAGCGCGATGACGGTCGCAATCAGCGCAAAGCTGAAGGAGCGCAATATCTGCGGCAGATACTGCGACACTGCATAGACGTAGTTTCCAATTTCGAAACCGAAGTCATAGCGGCCAATAACTCCAGAGGGGTCTGGTTGCTTCAGGGATGTCAGGATCAGCGAAACGAACGGAGTCAGAAAGAACAGCGCGAGGTAAGCCATTCCGGGAAGCAATAGCAACATTGCCACCCGTCCGGTCTTCCTTGGCGCCTGCTTTACTGCTTCCGGCGCTGATCCACCCAGAGCAACGAATGCCATTAGTCGATGTCTTCTTCGCCGGTTGGCAAGTCTGCCAATCCAAAACCGTGCTCAACCCGCCAGCTCACCCAAACCTGGGCCCCGAGTTCCACCACCGGTGACTTGCCCACGTTCTGAGCGAACACCGTGACCTCACCAATTTCAGGGATGTCAATTTGGTACTGGTTAGAAACTCCAGTGAAGCGAATGTCGGTGATTTCTCCCGGACCCAAGATGTTCAGATCCGAACTTGCCTGGGGCTCACTCTCGTGGAACATGGTCTTTTCCGGACGAACTCCGAAAGCCACCTTGCCCTTGCTCTTTTCAACGCGCTCGGCAGGTGCGGTGAGCTTGTGGCCCTTGAAGGAAATCGACACCTTGGTGTCATCCGCTTCAGCCACCTCGCCCACGAAGATGTTGGATTGACCCAGGAACTTTGCCACAAACGCGGTCTTCGGCCGGTCGTAGAGCCTCTCGGGAGCACCCATCTGCTCGATGCGACCCTGGTTCATCACCGCGACTGTGTCAGCCATGTCCATGGCCTCTTCTTGGTCGTGGGTGACGTGCAGGAAGGTAAGACCGACCTCGATCTGGATCGCCTTCAGCTCGATTTGCATCTGACGGCGCAGCTTTAGATCCAGGGCACCAAGGGGTTCATCCAGAAGCAGTAGTGCCGGGCGGTTAACTAGGGCGCGGGCAAGGGCTACGCGCTGCTGCTGACCACCGGATAGCTGCTGGGGGCGACGCTGAGCCAAGTGGTTCAGTTCAACCATGTCCAGCGCGGCTTGGGCCTTGGCAACTGGATCGGAAACCTTGCGCTGGCGCAGACCAAAGGCGACGTTCTCCAGCACGCTCATGTGTGGGAACAGCGCGTAGTTTTGGAACACGGTGTTCACCGTGCGCTGGTGTGGCTTCTGATCGGTGACATCCTTGCCGCCGATCAGAATCTGTCCCTGGGTGGGAGACTCGAGACCGGCAATCATGCGAAGAGTCGTGGTCTTGCCACAACCGGATGGTCCAAGCAGGGCAAAGAACTCCCCGGCAGGGATTTTGAGGTCGAGGTTCTCGACCGCAACAAAGCCGGGGAATTCCTTCCTAATTCCAACTAGTTCAAGGTCGGCGCCCTGAGCTGCGAAGTCAGTTGCCACTAAGCGCCTAGCAGAAGGTTCTGCCAAGCCGAGGCGAAGCGCTGCTCCTCCTGGCCGGTTAGCGAGCGGAACGCCTTGGACTGCGCGAGAGTGTCAGCGTTCGGGAAGATTAGCTGGTTCTCGGCTAGCTCTGGGTCCATCTCAGCAGCCGCTGCCTGAGCGCCAACTACCGGGGTGATGTAGTTCACCCACAGCGCTAGCTCTGCAGCGTTCACTGGGTCGTAGTAGTAGTTGATCAGAGTTTCGGCGTTCTTCTTGTGGGTTGCGCCCATTGGGGTGACGAACACGTCAGCCCACAGGGTGGCTCCCGAGTCAGGGAAGATAAAGCCGAATGGCTCTGGCTCATCGTCGGTTCCAGCCTCGTAGTTGATCACGGTGATGTCACCAGACCACGCGGTGGAGGCGATGATGTTGCCGGTGGATAGGTCGTCGAGGTAGCTGTTACCGCGAACGTTGTAGATCTGGCCGGCATCAATCTGCTGCTTGATGACATCGAGGGCGGCCATGAAGGCGTCCTCGGTCAGTGAGTCAGCGCTGGTGATGTCGATACCCTGAGCCATAAGTACAAGGCCGATGGTGTCGCGCATCTCGGAAAGCAGGCCGACGCGGCCCTTTAGCTCGGCAGCCCACAGGTCTGCAATCGAACCAGGTGCGTCCTTGCCGGTTGCGTCGCGGTAAGCCTGCTTGTTGTAACCAATTCCAGCAAAGCCGGCCTGCCATGGAATTGAGTAGATGCGGTCTGGGTCCTCTGCGCTACCTAGGTAGCTAGGAGCCAGGTTGGCAACCTTGTTTGGCATGTTGGCGTTGTCGAAGGTCTGCAGGTAGCCCAGGTTCTGCAGGCGTGAAGCCATCCAGCCGGTTGGGCAGGCGATGTCGGCTCCGATGTCGGCTCCCAGCTCCAGCTGGTCCTTCACCTTGGCATACCAGGTGTCGTTGTCGTCAATCTCGAGACGGTAGTCGACCGAGATGCCGGTCTGCTCCTGGAAGCGGTCCAGGGTTGGATAGTTACCGTCATCGTCTTCGTCCATGTAGGCAGGCCAGTTGTGCCATACCAGTACCGGCTCTGAGTCCGATACGTCGGTGGCGGGGGTCAAACCCTCTTCGGCAGGCGCACATGAGGCCAGGGAAAGAGCGGCAGCGGTGCCACCAATTCCTGCTAGGGCAACACGGCGCGACATCTGGTGCTTGCGAGCTAGGTCAATCAGCTCTCGCATCATTGGGTCTTGAGGCAGCTCTCGCTTCATTAGTTATCTCCTAATTGCACCTGTGTGGTGCCTTGTCTCCATGGTTCGAAGAATAGGGAAAGTTT
>JALQVB010000057.1:328-6015 GCA_023260495.1 Aquiluna sp. | reverse complement strand
AGCAGTGCTCCGAGCTGGGCGGAAAGAGCAATTAGTGAACCGGTCTTGTCCCGCACCACCTGGATGTAGTGCTCCAGCGGGTCTTCATCCTCTGGCCCGATGGTTTCGTGAAGCTGGCCCAGGACCAGCTGCTCAAAGACCTCGGCCTGCAGTTTTAGGGCTTCTTCGCCCAGGTGGCTGACAATGTTGGAGGCCCTGGCAAACAGCAGGTCTCCTACCAAAATGGCTATCGAATTGCCCCATACGGTGTGAGCAGTGTCGACCCCGCGACGGGTGTCGGCCTGGTCCATGACATCGTCGTGATACAGCGTGGCAAGGTGCGTGATTTCCATCACGACAGCCGCATCCAAAACCTCTTCCCGGTTCGGATCGCCCAGGTGTGAAGTGACCAGCACCAGAACGGGACGAAGCCGCTTGCCACCCGCGCGGGCAAGGTGGGATGAAATAGTGTCAACGGTTTTTTCGGCGTGCGAGGTTGCCTGCAAAATGCGCGTTTCGACGTGCTCCATGCGGGACTCAATGTCTCGCATGAGCTTGGCATCTGCAATCGACTTGAATTGCTTGGGCAGCTTAGGCATCAGTTTCTCAACCCGCTGTGCAGGGCAACAATTCCAAGGGTGAGGTTGCGGTAGCTCACCGATCTAAAACCAACACCTTCGATATCGGACTTCAGCTGGGCCTGGTTTGGCCATGCCGCTATCGAGTCACCAAGGTAGTCGTAGGCCTCAGGGTTGGAGCTAAACATCTTGGAAACGATCGGCAGCACCTTTCTCAGGTACCAAAGGTAGAGCCTTCCCAATAGCCCAGCAACGTGGGAGAACTCGCAGATGACCAGCCTGCCACCGGGCTTCAAAACCCGCAGGAACTCTGCCAGTGCCACCTTGTGGTCGGAGACGTTTCGCAGGCCGAAAGACATCGTTACGACGTCGAACTCACCATCTTTGAAGGGCAGCTTCATAGCATCGGCAAAAACGAACTCAAGCTCGGGATAGCGACGCTTACCTTCTTCCAACATGCCCTTGGAGAAGTCGGCTGCCACCACCTCGACACCCTCGCGCTTCAGCGCCATCGATGAGGTTCCGGTTCCGGCGGCAATGTCGAGCACCCGCTCCCCCGGCTTTGGATCAACAGTCTTGGTCAGTGCCTTGCGCCACAGCCGGGACTGATAGAAGGAAAGAAGATCGTTGGTGCGGTCGTACTTCCTCGCAACCGCGTCAAACATTGCCGAAACCTGCTCGGGCTTCTTGTTCAGGTCGGCTTTAGTCACCGTCCAAGTCTAGCCAAGCAACTAGTCACGCTTTGACTGAGAGACCAATGTGTAGACCACCAAACCCACCGAGCCGAGCATCAGAGCCACAGCAAGAGGGGTTGTCGCGGCGGCAAAGTCATCGGCCGGGGTCTGAGTAGTGATTACCACCTGGGACATGTCAATGGGGTCGGCGGCCTTGGGATCCAGTTGGTTTTTTACCACCGCATGCGGCACGACCTGGGTCTGCTCCGTGCCGTCCATTGGAAGATCGTCATCGTCTGCTACGGCGGGTGCGCTGAGGGCGAATAGCGCCAGCATGATTGCAGCAAGCCTCTTCACAGCATCCCTCCTCGGTTTAGACTCTATGACGCTATTGAGCTTAGAAGGTCGGTGGCAAAACAAGGCAATCTCTCAGCCAACTAAAAGTAAAGGTGCCGATGTCCCTGAGGTTAGTGGTGCGCCAGGTGCCGGTTCCAGAGCGGCTGGAGCTTGCCGGCAAATCTGTCTTCATGCACGGCGAGCGCAAAATCATCGGCAGCGGAGCTGCGCTGGTGCTCACCGCAAGCGGCCCAAATCGTGTGGCAGATCTCTCCAGGGCCTGGCAAGAGGCGATTGCCACTATAGAGATCAGCAACCTCACCGAGCGTGAGACAGCGGGAGTCATAGGGCTGACCTCAATTGCCTTTTCTGGCGAATCCGGCTACCAATCGAGCATCACGATTCCGCAACACACACTGCTAATTGAAAACCAGATGGCGATCGAAATCTCCGCCGAAGGCAGCCAAGAAAATCAAAATCTTGTGAGCCCAACCGGAACATTTGAGATTGGACGCCAGTCACCTGCCGACTTCGAGGCTGGGGTCCGCACGGCTCTGGCAGCAATCGAATCGAACCAGGTGGAAAAGGTGGTCCTAGCCAGAGACCTGTGGCTTCCAACCTCTGGAAAACCCGATTTGAGCGAAGCCCTTGAGCTTATGCAGCAGCGCTACCCGGGCTGCTGGATCTATGCCATCGGACAGGTTTTTGGCGCCTCGCCAGAGCTACTGCTTAGGGCCGAGCGCGGAGAAGTGTCCGCAAGAGTCCTTGCGGGAACCGCAGGTCGTGGAACCGACCCCGATGTCGATCGAGCAATTGCCGACGGCCTTGCCCATTCGCTGAAGAACAAGCACGAGCACCGCTATGCGGTCCAGTCCCTAACAAGCGAATTGGAATCGTTCTGCTCATGGGTGGAAGCAGATGCCGAACCTTTCTCGCTGGCGCTGCCAGATCTTTGGCACCTAGCCACCGATGTCCGAGGAAAGCTAGTCGATAGTGTGAGCCTGCTCGATGTGATTGAGCGACTGCACCCAACAGCTGCTGTGGCCGGGACGCCCCGGGATAAGGCGATGGAGCTGATCTCTCAAATCGAACCCTTTGATCGTGGTGGATATGCCGGCCCAGTTGGCTGGCTTAGCTCAGACGGCTCAGGAGAGATTGCGATAGCCCTGCGTGGCGGCGTCATCGAGCCCGGGGGTATCAGGGCGATAGCGGGCTGTGGAATCGTGAGCGAATCGGAGCCGGCAGCCGAGCTGGCAGAGACCGAGCTAAAGTTTCGGGCCATCCGCTGGGCGTTTAGCTAGAGCCGGTAGTCGATAATCACCGGGCCGGTGACATCCCAAGCCGCATCTAAGCTCGCAATCGAATTGCAAAGCTGATACTTCCAGCCATAGGCGCTTGCCAGTGCAGCAAGGTCAACCTGCTGCGGGGTGATAAAGAAGCGGCTCAACTGTTCGCTAGCTATCTCCTGGGCGACCTCGAGCCTCGAGAAAATATGTCCTCCAGAATCGTTGCCCACCACAATGCGAAGCGGCAGCTCTCCAATGTCAGTGAGATTCAACCCGGAAGCATCGTGCAGCAGTGTTAGATCGCCGAGCAACAACGTTGTTTCGCCGCGCTCCAAAGCGATTCCAATTGCCGTCGAAACAGTTCCGTCGATTCCGGCCAAGCCACGGTTTGAGAAAACCTCTTTGGGCTCTGGCGTAGCGACCTGGTCTAGTTCGCGAATCAAGTCCGAGGCACCGAGCACCAACCGATCACTCTTTTGCCAGACGTAGCTGACAAACTGCTGGCGTTCCGAGAGTTCAAATTCGATATTAAAGCTGCGAACCCAATCATCGCTCGCTCTGCCCTGTGGCACCAGACGATCGGCAACTACTGTGGCATTTCCATGAGGATCGAAATCGCCATGGGAAAGACTTCGCTCAACCCAGAGCTCACTGGAGGCAATCAGTGCCTGCACCTGCCGCGACAGAGTTGGCTTTCCAAAAACCACGACCTTTTTAATTTCAGCTTGTCTCTCAAGAAGGGCTGCCATCGGGAACCTGATTGCTGGGGAACCGGTCCTGGCCATCGAGCTCGGTTCAGCAATCAGAGGCAGATTTGCCGCTTTGGCAAATTCGAAAGCCGCCTCACCGCCAGCTCCCGCCACAACAACCATCGAGTCGTCAATCGGGACATGAACAGCACTGGTTTCAGGTTTAGCTTCCGGCAGCACAGGCGAGATCTCAGGCAGCTCCAGAGCGCCATCCGAGAGCGGAAGGTCGAATTGAACGTTGATTTGCACTGGAGCGGCTGCATCCAGAGCGGCGCGTGCAACTGAGCCGATGTGGCCCTCCGTCGCATCCAGGCCAATCTCGAAAGATCTAGCCGCGAAACCAAAGATACCGCCTTGGTTCTCGAGCGTTTGGTTGGCTCCAACACCTCGCAACCGCTCTGGGCGATCTGCTGTTATGAAGATAACCGGCACCGAACTGTGGTGAGCCTCTAGGGCTACCGGCATAAGATTCCCAACTGCGGTGCCACTGGTGACAATTACCGCAACAGGTTTGCCGCTCGCCATAGCAGCGCCAAGCGCTGTGAAGCCAAGCGATCTTTCGTCCAGTCGAACCGTTGCTCTTGCCTTGCTGGCAGATTCTAATTTTGCTGCTGCGATTGCTAGTGCCTGGGAGCGCGAACCTGGAGCTATGAAAAATCGCTGCACGCCGCCAGCATTCAGTGTCGCCAAAAGTAGGTTGGCGACAGACTGGCTACTCACTTTTTGTCGTCTTCGTCTTTCTTGCGCATCTTCTTGTTCAGATCTCGCAAGAAATTTGGGTCGTCGTCCGGGGCAATTGTCTTGCCACGACCACCAAGTCCGCCTTTATCGCCGCCGATGGGCCTTCCGACCATCAGGTAGAGCAGGCCACCAAAGAAAGGAACGATCAGACACAGAATCACCCAGAGCCACTTTGGCAGGGCGCGCACCTCGTTCTTGTCCGCGCTGGCGGCAAAAACTGTGGTGAAAATCATCCACACCAATAGAAAGCCGAAAGTCACGATTGCTATGCGTGTCATACCTCAACCCTAGTTCGTTTCAATTCGTGCTCGTAGACTGGAGGGGTGAAAAACCCGTGGCTCAGCTATTCGCTAATCAGGCTGGGGCTTTTCTTTGGCCTCTTTTTTCTACTTCTGCTGCTTGACTTCAACCCGTTTTTCTCCGCAATTATTGCCGCAGCAGTGTCATTTGCCTTTTCCCTGGTGTTCTTGGACAAGCAGCGAAACGCGATGAGCGAGCGGGTCGCGCAGCGGCTAGCCAGAGGAGAAACAGGTACCTATCAGGACGAAGAGTCGGCGGCTGAAGATGCCATTATCGACTCACAAGCCAAAGTTGACGATGGCAATCCCGGCTCCGACCAGGATCGCAAAGCCTAGGCCGGCCAAGCTAGTCAGCTTCAGAGCAGTAATCAACTCCCCCGGATTCTTGCTCTCAAGCAATATCAAGGTGATGGGAAGTATTAGAAACAGATTCAACATCCCGAGCAGGGTCGCCGGATAGACCAGAACTAGAACCAGGTTTAGCAACACCGGTAGCCAAATCAGCAGCATGAACAGCGTCTTCGATGCCTTGACACCTATGCGAACAGACAGCGTTCGCTTGCCCGCCACCCGATCGGTCTCGATGTCCCGAATGTTGT
Organism: Aquiluna sp.; assembly: GCA_023260495.1. Lineage (GTDB taxonomy): Bacteria > Actinomycetota > Actinomycetes > Actinomycetales > Microbacteriaceae > Aquiluna. The sequence goes on along the minus strand of JALQVB010000057.1, from coordinate 774 downwards.
TCACCAGCAGTACTGCCGAAGCATAGAGACCCAGCGCAGCACCCAGCATCACGGCTAGTGGATCCAGGAACAGCGTCTGGATAAAGCTGGTTCCTACGGTGGCAACCAGGCCAAAGAAAATAAAGACTGAAATCTCGCCCAGGCCGTTGTAACCGTAGGGGCGCTTCCCGCCTGTGTAGTACCAGGCGGCAACAACGGCGGCGAGGCCAACCGCAATCAGCCACCACTGGGCCGTGATCAGCACAATCACCAAGCCAGCCAACATTGCCAGGCCAAAGGTAATGAACGCTGCCCGCTTCACCGCCGCGGGCCTTGCGAGGCCTCCCGCGGTGATGCGCTGCGGTCCGACTCGATTTGCATCGGTGCCGCGAACCCCATCGGAATAGTCATTGGCGTAGTTCACGCCGATTTGCAGCAGCAGAGCTACTGCGAGCGCGAGCAGAGTA
>JALQVB010000057.1:0-318 GCA_023260495.1 Aquiluna sp. | reverse complement strand
AAATCACCGGAGCAACCGCTAGCGGCAGGGTGCGGATGCGTGCACCAGTTATCCAGGTCGAGATTTTTGCCACCGCAAAAGACTAATCTGCGAGCAGCTTGGCGCAGGCCAAAAGATCAGGTTTGCCCGAGACCAATCTCGGAAGCTCGCTCACTCTCAGACTCTTGTGGACCTTTGCCGCCACCGAAATCTCCGACAATGCATCGAAATTGACCTCGGGCGAGCCTGCATAAACCAAGCCGACCGATTCACCCCAATCGGTGGCAAGTGCTACCGCAGCCACGTCTTCAACACCTGGAAGGTCAAGCGCAGCCTGTT
>JALQVB010000056.1 GCA_023260495.1 Aquiluna sp. | reverse complement strand
AGTCGCCAACCATCCAGCTAAAGGGTCTGGTTGACGCTTACGTTGCCAAGACTGGCAACGAGGTCACCTACAACGCAACCGAGTCGAACGCTTTCCAGAACAACCTGTCGCAGTACCTCCAGGGAACCCCTGACGACTGCTTCCAGTGGATGGCCGGTTACCGTATGCAGTTCTTCGCTTCTCAGGACCTGCTCGTTGACATCTCTGACGTTTGGGACGAGATCGGCGACCAGTACAACGAGAGCTACAAGATTGCTTCCACCGGTCTAGACGGAAAGCAGTACTTCGTGCCACAGAGCTGGTACCCATGGGGTCTGCACTTCCGCAAGTCCATGATGGCCGAGATCGGCATGAACCCAGAGGACATCTACAACTGGGATGACTTCATGGCCGCTCTTGAGGAGCTGAAGGGACAGGGACTCATTGGTCTAGCATCCGCCGACAAGGGTGGTTGGGAAGCCATGGGAACCTTCGACATCCTGAACGCTCGTATCAACGGCTACCAGTTCCACGTCGACCTACTAGGTGGCCGTGAGAAGTGGACCGACGACCGAGTAAAGGACGTATTCGCTCACTGGGAGAAGCTACTTCCATACATGAACACCAACGTTCTAGACCTCGAGTGGGACGGCGCAATGCAGCTGTTGCTTCAGCGTCAGGCCGGCTTCTTCTTCAACGGCTCATGGTTCGGTGGAAACTTCCTCGAGCAGAGCCAGGAAGACTACGACGACCTATGGATCGTTCCATTCCCAGAGATCAACCCAGAGCACGGTCGCGACACAATTGACGCCCCGATCGACGGCTTCTGCGTTGCAAAGAACGGTGCAAACAACGAGGGCGGTAAGGACCTAATCAAGTTTGCAGGAGACAAGGAAGGTATGCAGGCAATGCTTGACACCGGAATTCCTATGACTTCGGCTAACAAGAACCAGGACACCTCGAGCTACGACGCCTTCCAGAAGCAGCAGCTTGCTGTTATGAACGAGGCCAAGTACATCACCCAGTTCCTAGACCGCGACACTCGCCCTGACTTCGCTGGCCCAGTTGTTGGCCCAGCCCTGCAGAGCTGGTTCAAGGACCCATCGAGCACCAACTCGATCCTTGAGTCACTACAGTCGCAGTGGGACGCACTACCTCCGCTATAAGCAGAGGCTAACTAGCAGTAAAGAGTATGAGTGTAGAGACGGCGGCGCCAAGCAAGAAACAAGTTGCAAGGCGTCGCCGTTTCTTCTCTCGTCAAGACAAAATCACCCTGGGATTCTTCATCGGAATCCCCACCTTCTTGCACGTCATGCTGGTGTGGTTCCCAGCCATTGGAACCATTCTTTTGTCCTTCACCTACTGGACCGGTATCCGGATTGAGGACATAACCTGGGCAGGGTTTGCCAACTACGAAAACATCTTCTTCAACACCCCCATCTTCTGGGAGGCGCTAAGGGTCAACACCATCTGGCTGGCGTGGTTCTTCTTTATCGCGACTCCGTTGGGCGTCTTGCTCGCATACCAAATCGACCGCGAGATTCGCGGCCACAAGTTTTATCAATCCGCCTACTTCCTGCCCGTTGTGCTCTCGCTAGCGGTCACTGGAATTATCTGGAACTTCCTGCTTCGCCCAGACGGCTTCGTAAACGGTCTGCTTGGACTGCCAATCTCCGAGGCCATCTCCTTCTTTGGGGACGACCGATACAACATCTGGGTGATTCTGATCATGGCGTCTTGGCGTCACATCGGCTACATCATGCTGCTCTACTTAGCTGGACTGAAAGCCATTGACTCTGCGCTCCGTGAAGCGGCAACCATCGATGGTGCCACCGAGTGGCAGACCTTCCGCAAGATCATCTTTCCGGCAATGAAGCCGGTGAACATCATCGTGATCGTGATCACCATCATCGAATCGCTGCGAGCCTTCGACATGATCTACATCATCTACGGCTCGTCTGGCGGTCTGCCAATTCTTGGTGTCCTGGTGTTCAACAACATCGCGGGTGAGGGCGCTTCGATGAAGGGTGCCGCTTATGCGGTGATCCTGTTCCTGCTCTCGATTGTGCCGATCATCAGCTACCTCCAACAGCAGTTCAAGGAGGACGTAAAGTGACGACCACCATCAAGCTGCCAAAGGGCAAGAACGAAAAGCGCAAGAAGAAGCTCTACGCGCAGGATATAAAAGACCGCGCAATCTCGATCTTCATCGGCCTGTTTGCTCTGGCTTGGATTTTCCCAATTGTCTGGACTCTTTGGTCGAGCCTTCGCCCCTACTCTGAAATCCGTGCAGGGGGTGTTTTCTCGCCACCGCAGGAACTTGGCATCTTCAACTACACCGAGGCGATCAGCCGAATGGAGTTGCCCACCTACTTCGCGAACACTGCAATCATCACGATTCCAACCGTGTTCCTGACACTGTTCCTTGGGTCGCTGGTGGCCTTCGTAGTAACCAGGTATTCCTTCAAGCTAAACGTCGCATTGCTGCTTCTGTTTACAGCGGGAAACATGCTGCCACCGCAGCTGGTTTTCATCCCGGTTTTCAAGCTTTACCTGGCCCTTGGTGACCTAGTTGGTGACCGTAGGTTCCTATATGACAACCACTGGGGTGTGATTTTGATTCACGTGGCATTCCAGATGGGATTCGCCACCTTTGTGCTCTCTTCCTACATGAAGACCATTCCTAAGGAAATCTCCGAATCGGCAATGGTCGATGGTGCCAGCGTCTTCACGCACTTCTTCCGGGTCATGCTGCCGCTACTGCGTCCACCACTAGCCTCACTCGCGGTGCTGATGACCACCTGGATCTACAACGACTTCTTCTGGGCTCTCGTGCTGATGTCTAACGACTCCAAGCGACCCATTACCTCAGCATTGGGACGATTGCAGGGCGAGTTTGTCACCGACTACAACCTTCTAGCGGCCGGCGCCATGATTGCAGCGCTACCGACCCTGATCGTCTTCTTTGTGATGCGAAAGCAATTTGTCGGCGGTCTGACGCTCGGCGCCACCAAGGGATAGGTTTTTGCCTTTAGGCTGGCGTAGGTCTGCAAAGGGGCAATGTTTATGACTTCACTTCGCGCCAAGCTGCGCTATCGTTTCGACAACCTGATGTCTAGAGGCTTAATCTCTCTTATCGGCCTTCTGTCACTGGTCACCCTTATTTTTGTCATCGCCATGACCATCGTGGTTATCGCGACCTCTTCTTACCCAGTCTCCGGAGAGAGCCTCGGCGAGATGCTCTGGTTCTCTCTTATGCATGCCCTTGACCCGGGCACGGTTGTCGGGGCAGAGGGGAATACCTACCGAGCCATAATGCTGGTCACCACATTCGGTGGTCTGGTCTTCTTGGCAGGGTTGATTGGAATTGTTTCGGGTGCCTTCGACGCCAAGGTTCAAAGCCTGCAGAAAGGTCGCAGCAAGGTGCTGGAGAGCGGCCACACCCTGATTCTCGGTTGGAACTCGCGAATCTACACTTTGATCAGAGAAATTTCGGTAGCGAACTTGTCCGAAGGACGGTCGACAATCGTTGTCCTCGCACCAGGCGACAAGGTGGAGAACGAAGACGCCATCCGCGAACGTGTTGGCAAGATTGGCAAAACAAACGTCGTGGTTCGCTCCGGTGATCCGATGTCGCTTTCTGACCTAGAAATTGCCAACCACTCAGGTGCTCGTTCGGTCATTATCCTCGCGGATGATGAAACAACGAATCCAGATCTGGTAACCATGAAGACAGCTCTTGCTCTGGTGAATAACCCGAATCGCAAGGATAAGAAGTATCACATCGTTGCTGAAATCAAGCAGCCAGAGAACCTAGAGCGAGCGCAGCTGGTTTCCAGCAGCGAGGTGAAGTGGATTCTGGCTGGCGATGTTATGAGCCGGGTTATGGTGCAAACCTCGAGGCAGTCGGGCCTGAGCCAGATCTTCCTGGACTTACTGGATTTTGATGGTGATGAGATTTACTTCACCAAGAAGCCGGAATTGGTTGGCAAGACCTACCTAGAGGCCCAGCATCACTTCTCAAACTCATCGCTGATTGGCGTGCGGCTAGATGGCATGGTTGAGCTAAATCCGGCCGGCAAGACCAAACTGACCGATGGCCACGAGCTCATAGTTATCGCTCCCGATGACAGCGACATACAGACTTCCGACGTGTTCAAGATCGAGACCAAGGCGATTGTGCCAAAGCGCAAAGGCGCGGCAGCCAAGGAGCGAATCTTGATTCTTGGACAGAATGAGAACCTGCAGACAATCGTTTCCGAACTATCCGAGTATGTTGCCACTGGTTCTTCTGCAACCATCCTGTCTGTTTCCGATGCGCCTGCCCTCAAGGCTGGACCCAAGCTCAAACTTGATTTCATAACCGGTGACCCAACGAGTCGCTCGGTGCTAGACCAGGTGGATGTCCCGGGATATGACCACATCATGGTGTTGGCAGATCGCGAACTTGCCTCTGAGGAGGCAGATGCGCTAACACTGGTCACTCTGCTGCAGCTTCGCGCAATCGCAAAGGATGCGGGCAAGAGCTTCAACATCGTCACCGAGATGCTCGATGACAAAAACCGCGAGCTCGCGGAGAGCACGGAGGCGGACGATTTCATCGTGAGCGATCAGCTCATCGGCCTCATGATGGCTCAAATATCTGAGAACCCGGCTTTGGCCGAGGTCTTCGGTTATCTCTTCTCCTCCTCTGGTTCCGAGCTTTATCTGCGACCAGCTGAGTGGTATGTGAAGCCAGGTGAGATGGTAGACATGCACACCCTCATCGAGGCAGCTTCCAAGCGCGGCGAAACAGCAGTGGGCTACCGCAAGATTGTCTTAGAGAGTTCACAGCAGAACAACTACGGTGTTGCGCTAAACCCAGAAAAGGTCCGCCGATTCAAGCTCGAAGCGGGAGACAAGGTAATAGTGCTAGCTGTTGACTAGGCACTAACCTCAACACTTTCGTATCCACGCAGTACGAAAGTTGGCCTACGCACCGGCTCGGTTGCCAGCTTCAAGTCTGGGTATTTCTTTACCAGCACCGGCAGCGAGGTTGTCATTTCCATTCGAGCCAGCGGCGCGCCAATGCAGAAGTGGATGCCAGCCCCGAAGCCGATATGTGGGTTTGGGCTGCGGGTCAGGTCCATCTCGTCGGGGTTCTCGAAGATTGCAGAGTCTCTATTCGCACTTCCCAACAGGGCGGCAATCTTCTTTCCGGCAGGGACAATCACCCCACCAATTTCGGTGTCCTCGGTGGCCGTGCGCTCGAAAAGGTGCAGCGGCGCATCAAAGCGCAAGAATTCATCGACGGCGCTGGCCGCTAGTCCATCGGGGTCATCCCTGAGTAGCTGCCACTGTTTTGGCCGCTCGAGGGCCGCCACCATGCCGTTTCCAAATCCGTTCACGCTGGCCTCATGGCCAGCATTGAGAAGCAGGACGCAAGTGGCGATTAGCTCCCTCGCGCTCAGCTTCTCGCCCTGCTCCTCCACCTGCGCTAGCTCTGAAATCAGATCTCCACTCGGGCTTTTCTGGCGCTCCACCATGAGCGAGTGAACGTAGGCAGCAAATTCGTCGCTAGCCGCCCTGGCCTCTGCCTTCTCCGCTTCGGTCGGTGCTGGCTCATACATCTTCACAATCGCCTGTGACCAAGGCCTGAGCAGATGCTCGTCATCCTTAGGGAATCCCAGCAGCTCGGAGATGACCTTGACGGGTAGCGGTTCCGCGAAATCGGCAATCAGGTCAAAGCTTCCGGTGTCGCCGAGTTTGGTTTCGATCTCTGCAATTAGCTCAGTAGTGATGCGTTCAACATCTGGCCGCAGCTCCTCGATGCGTTTTGGATTGAAGGCCTTCATGACCAGGCTGCGCAGTCGGGTGTGCTTTGGTGGCTCCGAGTCCAGAATGGAATCGGCGTGCAGGTAGTTGAAAGTCTCCCAGGCATCTTCTGGAATTCTCGGAGTGAAGATGCGGCCCAGGGTTCTGGTTCGTAACACCTGGTTGGCATGACGGTAGCCGGACGCCAAGAATAGCTGACTCTCGTCGTGCCAGACCGGCTCGCCAGCCTGTCT
>JALQVB010000055.1:2660-6166 GCA_023260495.1 Aquiluna sp. | reverse complement strand
AGCTGGAAACGATGCGATTGCCATTCGCTCGATGGTTTACCTAGCCCTGAGCTATGACCACCGAACCATCGACGGTGCAGACGCATCCCGCTACCTGGTCGACGTCAAGAACCGACTAGAGCAGGGCGCCTTCGAGGCCAACCTAGGAATCTAAGTAGAGGGCGAGTTCGCCGCGGTGGGTGTACCGAGGCGTAACGCCAACTAAATCACGAGGAGATCCAGCTACGAGCACGACGCGCTTTCCCAGTTTCAACCAGATTGGTTTCATGGTTCCATGCTCTGATTTCGCTCGTTGTTCGTCAATGGAATTTACTCGGGCTGTGGAGAACTCTCATGCCACAGTTTGAGCGTGTTTGCTTTGCCCCTGACTTTCTCCCCTACCAAGATGGGTTCGAACTGCAGAGACAGGTGCACGCTGAGGTCGTAGCGAATAAGAGGCCGGACACCGTGTTGTTGCTTGAGCACGAGAGTGTCTACACCGCTGGCAAGCGCACCGAAGAACACGAGTTGCCGGATGACGGCACGCCATTTGTTGAAACCAATCGCGGCGGCAAGATCACTTGGCATGGTCCAGGCCAACTCGTTGGCTATCCGATAATGCACCTCCCGCGGCCAATAGACGTGGTTGGCTACGTTCGCTATCTCGAACAGGTGATCATTGACGTGATTGCAAACTTTGGTGTCACTGGCATAAGAGTGGCTGGCCGAACCGGGGTATGGGTCGAGACCGAAGCGGGCACCAAGAAAGTCGCAGCGATTGGCATCAGAGTCTCCGAGAAAGTGACCATGCACGGGTTTGCGCTCAACTGCAACAACTCGCTTGAGCCATACGAGCACATCATCGCTTGTGGCATATCCGATGCCAGCAGCACAACTTTGACGGAGCTGACTGGCAGAAACATAAGTCCGCTTGAAGCAGCTACCCTTGTAGAGCAGATAATGGGAGAGATACCAAATGCCAGAGCCTAGTTCAGGTCGCAAGCTACTGAGACTTGAGGTGCGTAACAGCTCCGTTCCAATTGAGAAGAAGCCGGAGTGGATTCGCACCACGGCCAAAATGGGGCCGGAATACAAACAACTGCACTCCTTAGTGAAGGACCAGGGGCTCCACACCGTATGCCAAGAAGCTGGTTGCCCAAACATCTTTGAGTGCTGGGAAGACCGAGAGGCCACCTTCCTCATTGGAGGCTCCCAGTGCACCCGACGTTGCGACTTCTGCCAGATTGACACCGGCAAGCCAGCAGCGCTTGATGCCGATGAGCCGAGACGCGTAGGCAACTCGGTGGTTCAGATGCAACTGCGCTACGCGACAGTAACCGGCGTCGCCAGAGACGATCTTCCGGATGAGGGAGCCTGGCTATATGCCGAGACCATCAGGCAAATCCACGAGCAATCTCCTGGCACCGGTGTGGAGATTCTGGTTCCGGACTTCTCGGGCAATCCAGAATTGTTGGGCAAGGTCTTTGAGGCCAGGCCCGAGGTCTTCGCTCACAACGTTGAAACCGTTCCTCGGATCTTCAAGCGCATCCGCCCAGCGTTCACCTACGAACGTTCTCTGGATGTAATCACCCAGGCGCGTAACTACGGATTGGTGACTAAGTCGAACTTGATTCTCGGCATGGGTGAGGAGAAAGAGGAAATCGTTCAGGCGCTGCACGATCTGCACGATGCAGGAACAGACATCATCACCATCACGCAGTACCTGCGCCCCTCCCCCAGGCACCACCCGGTTGAGCGCTGGGTGAAGCCGCAAGAGTTTGTTGAGCTCTCCAAGATCGCCGAGGAAATCGGATTCCTCGGGGTGCTCTCCGGCCCGCTGGTTCGGTCCAGCTACCGAGCCGGCAGGCTATGGGCTCAAAGCATGATGGCAAAGGGTCGAGAGATTCCAGAGCAGCTTCGCCATCTGGCAGATAAGGTTGACTTCGCGCAGGCAACTGCAATCGCATAATCAAGGAATAGGTTCGTGGCAAAAAAGGACAAGAAGCCCGGTCGGCTAGCTCAACTGTGGCGGGTATACAAGGTAACTGCAAAGAATGACCCAAGCAGCGCCTGGCTTGCGGTACTAGCGCTGCTACTGGCGCTCGGCGCCGGCATCGTGATTGGCCTACTTGTTGGCGGCCCCTTCTCTATCGTGCTGTGGTCGCTCAGCGGTCTGATGTCCGGAATCTTGATTGCCATGATCATCATGAGCAAGCGAGCCGAGAAGAACGCCTACCTTCAAATCGAGGGCCAGGCTGGTGCTGTGGGTGCGGTGCTGGACTCGCAGATTCGACGTTCCTGGCGAACCTCCTCGATGCCGGTTGCCATCAATCCGAAGTCTCGTGAGGCCGTCTATCGCATGGTGGGCCCAGCCGGAGTTGTGCTGATTGGCGAAGGCTCCTCTGCCCGGCTTACCCAGCTGCTGCAGGACGAGGCGCGCAAGGTGCAGCGAATGGCTCCCGGCGTTACAGTTCACCAGCTGAAGGTAAACACCGAGGCCGGTGGCGTGCGGCTGTTTGAGCTCTTGAAGAAGGTCTACAAGCTGAAGAAGACGTTGCGCCGCGCCGAGGTAACCGTGGTTGGCAACAGACTCGATGCAATTGGTGGAGCTTCGATGCCAATTCCAAAGGGCATAGACCCAATGAAGGCCCGCGCACCTAAGCGCAAGGTTTAACATTCCCGAAACATTCACCCGCTAGTTTCTTAACATTCCGAGTGGAATCCCTACACCGAAAAGAGAGAAAGCTTATGTTCAAGACTGCTTCCGAGGTTCTTGCATACATCAAGGAAAACGACGTCAAGTTCGTCGATGTGCGCTTCACCGACCTCCCAGGAGTTCAGCAACACTTCAACCTTCCCGTTTCCCAGATCGACGAGGATTTCTTCGCTAACGGACAGCTGTTCGATGGCTCCTCGATTCGTGGCTTCGCCTCCATCCACGAGAGCGACATGCAGCTGATCCCAGACGTCTCCACCGCATGGATTGATCCATTCCGCATTGAGAAGACGCTGATCATGAACTTCGACATCTACAACCCACGCAACGGTGAGCTCTACCACCGCGACCCACGACAGGTCGCTCACAAGGCCGAGCGCTACCTGCAGTCGACCGGTATCGCCGACACCGCATTCTTTGCCCCTGAGGCCGAGTTCTTCATCTTCGACGAGGTCCGCTACGAGGTGAAGGCACACACCGCCTTCCACATCGTTGACTCCATCGAGGGTGCCTGGAACTCAGCTCGCGTTGAGGAAGGTGGAAACCTAGGAAACAAGACCCCGTACAAGGGTGGTTACTTCCCAGTTTCGCCAACCGACAAGCTTGCCGACATCCGCGATGAGATCGTCTTGGAGCTCGAAGCAGCTGGCCTGCTAGTTGAGCGCAGCCACCACGAGGTGGGCACCGCTGGACAGTGCGAGATCAACTACAAGTTTGACCAGCTGGTAAAGAGCGCCGACGACATTCTGAAGTTCAAGTACATCGTCAAGAACGTTGCAGACCGCTACGGCAAGACCGCTACCTTCATGCC
>JALQVB010000055.1:0-2650 GCA_023260495.1 Aquiluna sp. | reverse complement strand
TAAGCCACTATTCGGTGACAACGGTTCCGGTATGCACGTCCACCAGTCGCTATGGAAAGAGGGCAAGCCTCTGTTCTACGACGAGTCAGGCTACGGTGGCCTGAGTGACACCGCTCGCTGGTACATCGGTGGAATTCTGAAGCACGCCCCAAGCCTGCTGGCATTCACCAACCCAACCGTAAACTCCTACCACCGACTGGTCCCAGGCTTTGAGGCTCCGGTGAACCTGGTTTACTCCGCTGGAAACCGCAGCGCTGCCATCCGTATCCCAATGACTGGTTCAAACCCGAAGGCCAAGCGCATCGAGTTCCGTGCTCCAGACTCTTCCGGAAACCCATACCTGGCATTCGCCGCAATGCTGATGGCTGGTCTGGACGGTATCAAGAACCGCATCGAGCCACACGAGCCGGTTGACAAGGACCTATATGAGCTACCAGCCGAAGAGGCGAAGCTGATCCCTCAGGTTCCTGGAACCCTGAGCGATGTGCTGAATGCTCTAGAGGCCGACCACGATTACCTAATGGAAGGCAACGTCTTCACCAAGGATCTAATCGAGAACTGGATCGACTACAAGCGCGAGAAGGAAATCAAGCCACTGGCGCAGCGTCCGCACCCTTACGAGTTCGAGCTCTACTACGGAGTCTAAGGATTCAAAGGCAAGGGGCAGCTTCGGCTGCCCCTTGTTCTATTTAACGAATAGGTCCTCAAACACGGCACGTGCCTTGCGCGTAGCGCTCAGGTAATCCTGCTCCAGTTGGTTGGCCGCTCCGGGGCTGTATTCCATTATGCGAGCCATAGCGTCGAGCGCCCTGCGCTCCTGTGGCAAAACATCGAGTAGCTTGTCGGTGGCAAGCACTAGCGCCGAACGTGCTCTCGAAGAGATGAGCCAGGCTGCACGGAGCACCTCGGCCTGTTGATCGGTGAATTTTCCAATCGACTTCAGGGTCTCAATGGCTGCCGTGGTGCTCAGAGTCTGCAGCTCTGGATGCTGATGGGCAAACCTGAGTTGGTAAAGCTGCACCAACCACTCAACATCAGATACTGATCCCCTGCCCAGCTTCAGGTGACGAGAAGGATCAGCGCCCTGGGGAAGCCGCTCTGACTCAACCCTGGCCTTGATGCGTCGGATCTCCACAAGCTGCTTCTGAGAAAGGTCCTCGGGGTAGCGATAGCGCCTTATCAGCTCCTGAAACTCTTCTCTTAGCTGCTCGGAACCGGTCATGATTCGGGCCCGAAGCAGGGCTTGGTGCTCCCATGTGTCCGACCACTTCTCGTAGTATGCGCGATAGCTCTGCAACGAGCGGACCCTGACACCACTTTTTCCCTCAGGACGGAGGTCGAGATCCAGCTCGAAGTTCATCAAGGAATCCCGCACCAAGCTAAGCAAGCTTGCCGTTATCTGCTCAGCCTTTGCCTGAGCCGCTTCGTCATCACTCAGATAAACGAGCATCGCATCCGCGTCCGAGCCAAAGCCGAGCTCTCTGCCTCCAAGGCGGCCCATTGCCACGATGCCAAAGTCCAACTCCACCTCTAGCTGGCGCTTGGCAATCTCAAGCATGCTGCTCAGATAGCTGTCCATGATGTTGCTCAGCGCGCTGCTTATCTCAGCCATGGTGAGATTTCCTAGAACAGCCCCGATAGCCGTGCGCAGAACTTCCCTGCGCCGTATCGAACGTATTGCCTTGGCTGCCGACTCAAGGTCTTCAGAATTGCGGCTAATGATGGCCGACATTTCCTGCTCCAGCTCATCCATGTCGAGCGGGGCCAGGGCCTCGGCGTCGCCAAACCAGCTTGAGGAATCAGGCGTGTGCTCAAGTAGCTTGCTGATCATCTCGGATGAGGAGAGCACGCGCATTAGCCGCTCGGCGGCCCCCGACGAGTCGCGCAACATCTTTAGGAACCAGTGAGTCTCCCCCAGAGATTCGCTAAGTCGCCGGAAGCTAAGCAGCGCGCGATCGGGGTTGATTCCCTCAGCCATCCAGCGCAACAGGACAGGTAGCAGGGTTCGCTGAATCGTAGCTCGGCGCGAGACGCCAGAAGTTAGCGCATTGATGTGGCCAATAGCACCGGTTGGGTCGACGAATCCGATTGCGCGCAATCGCTGTTCAACATCCTCACTGCTGAGCTGCACCTCACCCGGTGCAAGTGACGCCGTGGCGGCAAGCAGTGGGCGATAGAACACCGAATCGTGAAGGGCCGCTACCTCTTGACGAATCGATTCGAACTGCCTTAGGAAGCTCTCTGCCGAGTTCTTTAGATCAAGCGCTCGACCAATCCTGCGCTGCTCGCTCTCGGTCGTAGGGAAAAGGTGGGTGCGTCGAATCTTTGCTAGTTGCAGCCGGTGTTCAATTGTGCGGAGCGTGATGTAGTGCGCACGCAATGTGGCCCTGTCCTCGCGCGCCAGCAGTCCAGCATCAGTGAGTGCATCCAGTGCACCCAAAGTATCCATCACGCGCAGAGATTCGTCTGCAACACCGTGCACCAATTGCAGTAACTGAACCGTGAACTCAACGTCTCGGAGCCCACCGCGGCCGAGCTTGAGATTCCACTGCTGCTCGTTGGCTGGCAGGTGCTCTAGTACCCTCCGCCTGAGATGCCTGGCGCTTTCAACGATTCGAGATCGCTCGGGATAAGCCCAAATCATCGGCTT
>JALQVB010000054.1:1850-6243 GCA_023260495.1 Aquiluna sp. | reverse complement strand
TAGCGCCTCAATGCCCATGGCGCGACGCTCCATGTCAGAAAGCGACCAGACATCGTCCTCGGTTTCCTCTGCAAGTTCGTAGCCGTTTTCGATGCCCTTTAGCCCAGCGCTGAGCAGAAGAGCATAGGCAAGATATGGATTAGCGGCACTGTCCATAGCTCGGTATTCGATTCTGGTGCTCTGCGCCTTTTCTGGCTTGTGCAGCGGGACGCGAATCAGAGCGCTTCGATTGTTGTGACCCCAGCTGACGTAGCTTGGTGCCTCACCGCCGCCCCACAGGCGCTTATAGCTGTTCACAAACTGATTGGTTACCAGAGTGATCTCTGGGGCGTGGCGCAGAACTCCGGCCATGAACTGGCGGGCGACCTTGGAAAGGTGATAGGTGGCTGAAGCATCAAAGAATGCGTTCTTATCGCCCTCGAATAGCGAGAAGTGAGTGTGCATGCCGCTGCCTGGCTGATTGGTGAATGGCTTTGGCATGAAGGTTGCATAGACACCCTGCTCAATGGCAACCTCCTTGACCACGGTCTTGAAAGTCATCACGTTGTCTGCCATCGAGAGTGCATCGGCGTAGCGAAGGTCAATCTCATTCTGACCGGGGCCACCCTCATGGTGGCTGAACTCCACTGAGATTCCCAGCTGCTCCAGCATGGTTACTGCACGCCTGCGGAAATCGTGAGCTGTGCCACCTGGGACATTGTCAAAGTAGCCTGCGTTGTCAACCGGAACTGGCTCGCCATTGGCGCCCAATTCGGCGGATTTCATTAGGTAAAACTCAATCTCTGGGTGCACATAGAAGCTGAAGCCGAGCCCGGCCGCTTTGTCCAGCGCCTTCCGCAAAACGTTCCTTGGGTCGGCTGCTGCAGCCTGGCCATCAGGAGTTGCGATGTCGCAGAACATACGTGCGGTCGGATCAACACTGCCCCGCCATGGCAGAATCTGGAAGGTTCCGGAATCGGGAATCAGAAGCATGTCGGCCTCAGAATTGCGCGCAAGACCCTCAATCGCAGAGCCGTCGAACCCGATGCCCTCGTTGAACGCTCCCTCGATTTCTGCCGGTGCAACGGCGACCGATTTCAGCGTTCCGGCGACGTCCGTGAACCATAGCCGAATGAATTTGACCCCGCGCTCCTCCATGGTGCGCAGTACGAACTCTTGCTGCTTCTCCATACCGCCCTTTCGAACCTGCTAATAGGCTAGTGCTTGTGCAAGACATCCGTATCGGCTTTGGCCAGATAAACCCCGTAGTTGGTGACTTCGCGGCCAACGCGAGCCAGATTAAGCAGCAGATCCTCCAGGCCGCTAATAGGTGTGATCTGCTGGTCTTTGGAGAGCTCGCACTTTGTGGTTATCCACTAGGCGACCTGAGCTACCGCTCCGACATCATTCACGCGACTGAAGCCGCTCTTGACGACATCGTGAAGTTCACTGCAGAACCTTTGATTGCCGAGTTGACTGTGGTCATCGGACATGTGGCAGCTGCAGAGGAAAGACCTGAGTCTCAGGTGTCCTATGCGAGGGCGCACAATTCGGCCACAGTAGTGCGCGGAGGTCAAATCCTTGGGCGCTACGACAAGCAACGACTACCCAATTACGACGTTTTCGACGACTGGCGCAATTTCGTTCCCGGCCACTCGGAGCTGATCTTCGAGGTGAACCAAAGGAAAGTGGCCGTTGCAATTTGCGAGGACATTTGGAACACCGATGCTGCTCGCTCGCAAGCCCTTCGGGATCAGGGAGTGGAGTTGGTCGTTGTACCTAACGGCTCCCCCTACACAAGAGACAAGATGGCCAGTAGGCGAATGGCTGCGAGACGATTCCAAAATGGTTTTGCTCTCGCCTACGCAAATCTCAGCGGGGGCCAAGACGATCTGGTTTTCGATGGTGACAGCTTCCTAATTGACCCGTCGGGTAGTGAAATCATGCGTGCCGGTTCCACATCGGGACTCTGGGTCGATTCGCTACCCATCGCAGAGCCTGAGGTCAATGATGCGGAATCTCTGTTTCGAGCTCTGGTTACTGGAACGCGGGACTACTGCGCAAAGACTGGTCAGAGCAAAATCATCCTGGGCCTCTCAGGTGGCATTGATAGCGCATTGAGCTGCGCCATTGCCTGCGAGGCGATCGGAGCAGAGAATGTGCTCGGTGTCGCCCTGCCATCGCGCTATTCCTCAGAGCATTCACTTAGCGACGCCAAGGCATTGGCTAGTGCACTTGGTTGCGAATTCAGAGTCGAATCCATCCAGGATGCACACCTGGTGCTGGAACGGCAACTTGGTCTTTCCGGGGTGGCTGCGGAAAATGTTCAGGCGCGAGTGCGGGCCGTGATTCTGATGGGGATTTCAAATCAGGAGAACAGACTGCTGCTCACCACCGGCAACAAGTCCGAATTAGCGGTTGGCTACTCGACAATCTACGGCGATTCTGCCGGCGGGTTCGCGCCCATCAAGGATGTGCTGAAGACCGATGTGTGGCGACTTTCGCGCTGGTACAACGAATACCAGGCAAGGGAAGTGATTCCCACCAGCTCTATTGAAAAGGCCCCGAGCGCAGAGCTCCGACCTGATCAAAAAGACCAAGACTCACTTCCGGACTACGAGCTTCTCGACTCGGTGCTGGCACTGCTGATTGAGCAGTTCATGACTGTGGACGAGGTTGTCGCCGCAGGATTTGACCGCGAATTGGTATCGGAAATCGACGAGATGGTGCGCCGATCGGAGTGGAAGCGGAGCCAGGGCGCCATTGGCCCGAAGACTACAGCGCTATCCTTTGGTTCTGGGCGCAGGGTCCCAATCACGACGAGATTCGGAAAACTATGAAGATTCGTACCGGCAGTCTCGCTGAAATGAAACGTCAGGGTAAGCGATTTGCCTGCCTCACCTCATATGACCAGCAGACCGCTGAAATCTTCGACCAAGCTGGTATCGAGGTCCTTCTTGTAGGTGACAGCGCCTCCAACACCGTACTTGCCAACGATGGCACAGTTGCCATAACCCTGGAGGAGATGATTCCCTTCGGGCGCGCCGTTGCTCGCAGTGCTAAGAGTGCCCTGGTGGTTCTCGACATGCCGTTTGGTTCATACGAGGAGAGCGCAGAACAAGCGCTGAGAAACGGCATCCGTGCTATGAAAGAAACTGGTGTCGCGGCCCTAAAGGTCGAAGGTCCGCGTATTGAGCAGGTCAAAGCTCTCGTCGACAATGGCATTCCGGTGATGGGGCATGTTGGCTTCACCCCGCAATTAGTCCACGGCCTTTCTGGGTTCAAGGTTCAGGGCCGTGCTGACGATGCCGATCGCATCTTGAATGAAGCGCTAGCGCTCGAGCAGGCTGGGGCCTTTGCGATCGTGTTGGAGATGGTCCCGGCTACGCTCGGTGCACTAATCACCGAAAAGCTCTCGATTCCGACAATAGGTATTGGAGCCGGCTCGAAGACCGATGGTCAGATTCTCGTTTGGACGGATTTTGCGGGCCTGGGTAGCCGCTCACCTTCGTTCTCGAAGCAGTACGCAAACTTGAGGGAAATCCTCAGATCCGCCGCGACCGAATATGCGGATGAGGTGAGAAGCGGCGAATTCCCCCCACCAGAAAAGGACTTTAGTTAGTCTTCAAGCTCGTCTTCTTCTCGAATTCGACGCGCTCTTTCCGAAATGATCTGCTCTGCCCGCGCTGCCTCCTCGGCTGTCGCGAATGGCCCAAAGCGGTCAACAGCGAGTGACTGTGGGCCAACCTCAACCTCACGGGTCTTTGGATTAAACCAGTAACTCAGCTTTTCTTGCATGTCTGAAACCCTACCCTCGCAACAGAAAATAGACTGGCGAGAATGCCAAAGAATCAAAGCGGGCACCTAGTTCCCGGCAAGCTTTCCGCAATGCGGAGTGTGCCCGAGCACATCCAGCGCCCCGAGTACGTAGGGCGACCAGGCCCTAAGGCCCATGAGGGCGGGGACAAATATGATGCTGCCACCATTGAGCGCATCAGAGCGGCCAGCAAAATTGCTGCCAAGGCGCTGCAGTTGGTTTTACAGAGCGCAAAACCAGGCATGACCACCGACGACTTAGATCAAATCGGACACGAATACCTGCTCAGCCAAAACGCATACCCCTCCACGCTTGGATATCGGGGCTACCCAAAGTCCCTTTGCAGCTCGCTGAACGAAGTAATCTGCCACGGCATCCCTGACGACACGATCATTGAGGAGGGTGACCTGATCAACATTGACATCAGCGCTTTTGTCGATGGCGTTCACGGCGACACCAATGGAACCGTGATAGTTGGCCAGAGTTCGACCGAGGTGCATGAGCTGGTCCAGCGCACCCACGAGGCGATGATGCGCGGCATCAGGGCAGCTCTCCCGGGACGCGAGGTGAACATCATCGGCAGGGCAATTGAAACCT
>JALQVB010000054.1:0-1840 GCA_023260495.1 Aquiluna sp. | reverse complement strand
ATTTGGCTATGGCGTGGTGCGCGACTTCACCGGCCACGGCGTTGGAACAAGTTTTCACAGTGGACTGATAATCCCCCACTATGACGAACCAGCATATCGCGACGTGATTGAGCCCGGCATGGTCTTCACCGTTGAGCCGATGATAACTCTTGGTACCCATGAATGGGAGATGTGGGAGGACGGCTGGACCGTTACGACCAAAGACAAGGCAATCACCGCTCAGTTTGAGCACACAATCCTCATCACTGAAGATGGGCCAGAGATCTTGACGGAGGCCGAGTGAGCAAGAAGGCTATTGGAATTGACATCGGCGGCACCGGCATCAAAGGTGCCGTGGTTCACAACAAGCGCGGTGAGCTTGTTTCAAATCGGCTGCGCGTTGCTACGCCAGAGGGCGGCGAGCCCGAGGACATCGCGACCGCGGTTGTGGACCTGGTGGCTCAGTTAGACCAACCGACCGATAGGCCGATCGGGATTTGTTTTCCAGCTGTCGTACAGCATGGGCACACCCAATCGGCCGCCAATGTTTCCGATAGGTGGGTTGGGTTAGATGCCGACAAGCTCTTCACTGAGGCACTTGGGCGCCACACCCACGTAATAAACGACGCTGATGCTGCCGGGGTTGCCGAAATCAAATTCGGTGCCGGTCGGAAACAGTCGGGGCTGGTCATCATGACGACATTGGGAACCGGAATTGGCTCAGCACTGTTCTACAACGGCGTCTTAGTGCCCAATGCAGAGCTGGGCCACATCGACATAGGGGGCAAAACCGATTTCGAGACCTACGCGGCCTACTCTGCAGTGGAGCGAGAGGGTTTGTCCTTCGAAGCTTGGGCCGAGAGACTCCAGGTCTACTACTCCACACTTGAGCGGCTGCTGGTGCCGGATCTATTCATCGTTGGCGGCGGAATCAGCAAGCAACACGAGGAATTCTTGCCGCTACTAAAACTGAAGACCCGAATTGTGCCGGCAGAACTTAGGAATTCCGCGGGGATCATTGGTGCCGCGGCGCTGGCCTACATAAGTGAATGACGGGTCGGCCGATACGCCGGGTTCTGTCGCGCCGAGGCGCTGACGGTCATCTATCTGGGCGACTGATTACTCAGCCGCTCTAGCAACCTACCCGAACACTTGGGCGAGCAGCCCTCAGGCGTGTTCTGCTTGGTCTTGCTCCAGGCGAGGTTTACCTAGCCGGCAAAGTCACCTTCACCGCTGGTGGTCTCTTACACCACCGTTTCACCCTTACCCTTACGGGCGGTTTG
Source organism: Aquiluna sp. (assembly GCA_023260495.1). Classification (GTDB taxonomy): domain Bacteria; phylum Actinomycetota; class Actinomycetes; order Actinomycetales; family Microbacteriaceae; genus Aquiluna. The sequence continues at coordinate 578 of JALQVB010000054.1, read as the reverse complement.
CTTTCTGTTGCACTATCTCTCGGGTTACCCCGGGTGGGTGTTACCCACCACCTTGCTCTGCGGAGCCCGGACGTTCCTCGACTTGCGCCGCGACCGCCTGGCCGACCCATCGCCTAAAGCCTAGTTGCGCATCAGATGGGCGCAATAGTTCTGCACGAAAATCTCAGCAAAGTCAGGCCCAAAGAAGCGATAGATGCTAATGCCAGCTGGCGAGGTCCCAAGTCCAAAATAGGCCTGCTGGCTTTTGTAGGCGGCAGCCGCAAACGCCCTGGTCGGCATCATGTGGGTTGAAATAACTACGCTCTTGGTTCGGTAGTTCTCAATCAGCTCATGCATCGACTCCCATACCCGCTGCTGTAAGTCGTCTATCGACTCACCTCCAGGCGGTCTCCGGGTCATTGAGCCGCGCCAAGAGGCCACCTCACTCGTGCTATCAGTTTCAAGTTGTGCAATCTCGCGCATTTCCCAATCTCCGAATCCGATCTCCTTCAAACGGGCATCGGCAATAAGCGGTGCCGAGACAATCTCGGAAATAGCCTGGGCGGTCTGAGTGGTCCTGGTCATCGGAGAGTGGTGGA
>JALQVB010000053.1 GCA_023260495.1 Aquiluna sp. | reverse complement strand
CAGAACTACTACGGCGTTCGCTGCGACCCCACACTGCCCTATGTGCCAGGCTTTACCCCACCTCAGACCGGTGGCGACAACAAAAGCAGCAGAGCTGCCGACCAGCTTCCAATATCTAGGCAGAACTTCATTGAACTTTGCGAGGCGCTAACCGAAGAGGACGAGAAGGCCTTTGAAAACCTCTGGAGGAATCTTGGCCTGTCGGTCGACTGGGCTCAGACCTACCGCACAATTTCGAGCTCAGCCCAGAAGGTTTCCCAGCAAGCTTTTCTGAACAACTTAGGCCGCGGGGAGGCCTACACAGCCATGGCTCCGACCCTTTGGGATGTTACCTTCCGCACCGCTGTGGCCCAGGCTGAGTTGGAAGACCGTGAAATGCCCGGTGCCTACCACCGAATCGGCTTCGACGGCCCTGAGGGAAAAATCTTTATTGAAACCACCAGGCCCGAACTAATTCCGGCCTGCGTTGCCTTGGTGGCGCATCCGGACGATGAGCGTTACCAGAAATACTTTGGCAAGAGCGCAAAGACACCCATTTTTGGGGTCGAGGTGCCGATAGTGGCGCACCGCCTGGCGCAGCCCGACAAGGGCTCTGGAATCGCGATGATCTGTACCTTTGGAGATGTCACAGACGTCATCTGGTGGCGTGAACTCAAGCTTCCAAACCGTGCGATTATCGGCTTTGACGGTCGAATTATTTCTTCCGGTCCTGCCGAGGTGCTAGCAGGGCCTGGCGCCTCCCTCTATGGCGAGATGGTTGGTAAGACCGTCCACTCTGCCAAGGAAATTTTGGTCAAGGCGCTAATGGATTCTGGCGACATGGTCGGCGAGCCCAAGCCAATCACACATCCGGTGAAATTCTTTGAAAAAGGCGACCGACCTCTCGAGATAGTTTCGACTCGCCAGTGGTACATCAAAAACGGTGGCGACGACCAGGAATTGGCGGATAGCCTCATCAGCCTCGGTAAGCAGATGGACTTCCACCCTTCGTTCATGCGGGTGCGACTCGAAGACTGGATCAACGGTCTGAATGGCGACTGGCTAATCTCCAGGCAGCGCTTCTTTGGTGTGCCAATTCCTATCTGGTACCCACTGGATGCCGACGGTAACCCAGACTACGAGAACCCGATTGCTCCGAGTGCAAGCGAGCTTCCGGTTGACCCATCCTCCGACGTGCCTGCTGGCTACACCGAAGATCAGCGGGGTCAGGCGGGAGGCTTTGTGGGTGAGATGGACATCATGGATACCTGGGCCACCTCATCGCTCACCCCACAGTTGGCTGGCGGTTGGCTGGACAACCCAGAGCTGTTCGAGAAGGTCTTCCCATACGATTTGCGACCACAGGGACAAGACATCATCCGCACATGGTTGTTCTCGACCCTGCTGCGCTCCCGGCTCGAGCATGGAGGACTGCCATGGCAGCACGCAGCGATTTCAGGATGGATTCTCGATCCGGATCGCAAGAAGATGTCAAAGTCGAAGGGCAACGTAGTTGTGCCTAATGAGCTGCTGGAGAACCACGGCTCGGACGCGGTTCGCTACTGGGCTGCCAGCGCCAGATTGGGAACCGATGCGGCCTTCGACGAGGGTCAGATGAAAATCGGCCGTCGCCTTGCGATCAAGCTTCTCAATGCAGCCCGGTTTGCACTGATGTTCGAGCTTCCAAGTGGCGTCAGTGAAGTTTCTGAGCCAATCGATCTGGCGATGTTGGCCAAGCTACAAGAGGTTGTTGAAGGTGCAACCAAGGCATTCGAGGCCTTTGACCACACCAGGGCTCTTGAGCTGACCGAAACCTTCTTCTGGACCTTTACTGACGATTACCTCGAGCTTGTGAAGGAGCGGGCCTACGGTCAAGGCGACTTCAACGCCCAGCAGGTTGGCTCCGCGGTGTTGGCACTCCGCCATGCGCTCAGCGTGATTGTCAGACTGCTTGCTCCATTCCTCCCCTTTGCAACCGAGGAGGTTTGGTCTTGGTGGCAGCAGGGTTCAGTGCACCGCTCCCCCTGGCCAACCACAGCTGAGCTTCCAGGTGGCGACGCGTCCTTGTTGGCCGTTGCTTCCGAGGCGCTCATCCTGGTGCGCAAAAGCAAGTCTGATTTGAAGCTGTCGATGAAGGCCGAAATCGCAACACTGAAGCTCGCTGGTCCGAAGCAGATATCTGACTTCGCAGCCGATCTAAAGGCAGCCGGCAGAATTCACGAGATGGAGCTGCAGGACGCCGCTTCGGCAGAGATTATTGGCATCGAGTTCGCCCAGGAGCAATAGCATTGCAGGGTGAGTAACCCACTGCTAGAGCTATCCAGTCGCGAATTTAACCTGATTGATTTTTCAGAGTTAGAAGATCGGCATTACCTTCCAGCCTTTGAGGCTGCCACTGCGGCGCATAACGCCGAGATTGCGGCGATTCTGGCCGAGCCTTCCGTCAGCTTTGAAAACACACTGGTGGCGATGGAGCGATCAGGGCAGCTGCTCTCGCAGTTGGCAAACGTGGTTTTCAATAAGACATCATCTGATACCAACGAGTACTTGCAGCAGGTTGAACAGAAGCTCAGCCCACGGCTCACCGCCCACCTGGATGCCATCTCGCTGAACCCGGAGTTGTTTGCGCGCCTAGTGGAGCTGGAGCAGAAGCGAGACGCTGGTGAGCTAGAGCTGGATAGCGAATCCGATTGGCTACTGACAAAGTACTTGCAGGACTTCCGTCACGCCGGTGCAGAGCTCGGCGAAAGCGGTAGAGCTCGGGTGGCCGAGATTAACGAAGAACTTGCCTCGCTTTCCGCCGAATTCGACAAGCGACTCTTAGCTGATAGCAATGATCTGGCCATTCACCTCGATGATGCCAAAAGGCTTGATGGGCTAACAGAATCCGAATTGCAGTCTCTGCAGCAGGCCGCATCCGACAGGGGTCGTAAGGGTTATACCATCCCGCTGCTGAACTACTCGGGTCACCCGCTACTCAGCCAGCTAACCGACCGCGAGCTGCGCCAGGAGATTCTGCAGCGCACGCTCTCCCGAGGTGCACGAGACAACGCCAACAACACCTCAGAGCTAGTTCGCAAGATGCTCAAGCTGCGCAGTGAGAAGGCAAGGCTGTTTGGCTATGCGGACTATCCCAGCTACGCGACCAGCACCCAGACTGCGAAGTCGCCGGAGCGAATTCACGCAGTGCTGCGCCAAATTGCGCCGGTTGCGAAGAAAAATGCCGAGGCAGAAGCAGCTCAGCTTAATCAGCTGCTGCAGCTGGAGCGTCCAGGCGCCACCTTAGCCGCCTGGGACTGGGACCGCTACACCGAACAGCTCAGAGCACGCGACTATGACGTTGACACCGCAGTGTTGAAGCCTTACTTCGAGCTGCGCAGGGTCTTGGAGGATGGCGTATTTTTTGCCGCCAATCAGCTCTATGGCTTGCGCTTTTCTAGGCGAGACGACATCGTCGGCTACCACCCAGACAACTGGATCTATCAGGTTGATTTCGAAGATGGGGAAAATTGCGGGCTGTACATCTTTGACCCTTATGCCAGGCCATCGAAATCGGGTGGGGCATGGATGAACAACCTTGTTGACCAGTCAAGGCTGCTGAACAAGAAGCCCGTCGTAGTCAACAATATGAACATCCCAAAGCCTGCTAGCGGCGAGCCGGCACTGATGACCTTCGATGAGGTCAACACCTTGTTTCACGAATTCGGCCACACTCTTCACGGCCTGCTATCCGATGTAACCTACCCGCGATTTAGCGGCACGAATGTCGAGCGCGATTTCGTGGAGTTTCCGTCCCAGGTAAATGAGATGTGGATGCTCTGGCCAGAGGTGTTGGCTAACTACGCCATTCACTTCGAGACCGGCGAAAAACTGGATCCGACCTGGATTGAAAAAATATTGGCAACCGAGAGCTTCAACCAGGGCTTTGAGACTACGCACTATCTCCAGGCAGCCATTTTGGATCTGGCGCTACATGAAACCGACGGTGACATTACCGACCTCGCTCAGTTCGAGGCTGCGGCGATCTCTGATTATGGACTGGATTTTGCCCCAGTGCCCACCCGCTATCGCCCGAACTACTTTGCCCACATATTCGCAGGCGGCTACTCCGCTGGTTACTACGGATACATCTGGAGCGAGGTTCTTGATGCTGAAAGCGTGGACTGGTTCAAACAAAACGGCGGACTTACTCGCGAAAACGGCAGGCGCTTCGCTGAGGCGCTGCTATCGCGCGGTGGTTCCAGCGACTCGATGGGCCTGGTGCGCGAGTTCCTGGGGCGCGAGCCAGAAATAACCCCGCTGCTTATTCGTCGCGGACTCGCCTGATTGACCTGGCGCTAAGCCAAACCAATACGCCGGTAACCAGAGCCCAGAAGGCTCCTCCGATGCCAAACACGGTGATTCCCGCTGCCCCAATCACCAGCGTCACGATGCCGGGCAGCCTGAGCTCATCGTCGGCCACGGCCGTCTTCACCGAGTTTGCAAAAGTGTTTACCAGTGCCAGGCCGGCAAGTGCGAGCAGCAGCTCGCGCGGCACGGCCAAAACAAATGCCGTGAAGGGCGCGGCCAATAGCGCGAACAGGATGTAAACAACCCCTCCGAAGGCAGCAGCCACCCAGCGACGGTTCGGGTCCTTGCTTGCTCCAGAATCGGCATTGAGCGCGGCTGTGATAGCAGCAAGGTTTAGACCAAAACCCCCGAAGAAAGCTGTCAAGAGAGATCCGATACCGGTTGCAGTGAGCACCCTTCCGACCGGAAGGCGGTAGCCCAGGGAGTTCATGATCGCTATCCCCGGCAGGTTCTGCGATGCCATGGTTATCAGATAGAGCGGAACGCCGATGGCCAAAATCGCGGCCAGTTGAAACTGCGGAACCACTAGTGAAAACTCAGGCCATAGCGAATCGACATGGTAGCCGCTGGCCTCAGGTGATAGCGATATCAGCACAAAGCCGAGACCGATTGCCGCCGGGGATGCCCAAACGGCCGCCACTCGGTTCAGTACGAGCCAGGAAAGCACCACGGGCAGAACTAGGACTGGAAAATCTACGGCCGCATGCACCGTGGCAACGACGAACGGGAAGATAACTCCGGCCAACATCGCCGCGGAGATCTGGGGCGGTATCCGAGAAACCAACCGGGACAAGCTAGGCCAAAGCCCAGTGATGATAATCAGTGCCGAGGAAACCAGGAACGCACCAGCGGCAACCTCAAAACTTAGTCCGAGTGCGCCGCTAGTGGCTAGAAAGGCGGCTCCCGGTGTGCTCCAGACCACGCTGATAGGCATCTTGAGCCAGTAGCTGAGGCCGATGGAAAGCACGCCGTAGCCAATTAGCATCATGAAGATGGCCGTGGCTGACTGCTGGCTATTGGCCCCCATTGCAGTAAGTCCGGCAATAGCAACACCGAAGGTGGCTATCGAGCCAGTGGTAGAGGCGACGGTTCCCGCTAGGTACGGGGCTGCCTTCTCAGATCTGGAAATTTCTTGACCTAGGCGCTTTTATCTTTGAGCCGCTGTGGCAGCGGCTTAACCTCAGGCAAAGTGCGCTCTCGGACATTTTCGGCCGTTATCAAGACCAGTCCACTGTCCTCAGAGCCAGGAAGCTCATACATAATCGGGCTCAGAATCTCTTCCAAGATGGCCCTGAGGCCTCGAGCACCGATCTCGCGCTGAATTGCCAAATCAGCAATCAACTCGATCGCCTCAGGCTGGAACTCAAGCTCGAATCCATCAATGGAAAACATCTTCTGGTACTGCTTCACAAGCGCGTTCTTCGGTTCGGTCAGAATCGAAATAAGCGCCTCTCGGTCGAGCTGATCGACGGTCGCAATCACAGGCAGACGTCCGATGAACTCTGGAATTAAGCCAAACTTGCGCAAGTCTTCGGGCTGCACCTGTCGGAAGATGTTGGTCTCCGACTTTGACTCCTTGAGCGGGGAGCCGAATCCAATGCCCTTCTTGCCCTTGCGCTCACCAACAATTTCCTCGAGACCAGCGAAAGCGCCAGCAACAATGAAAAGCACATTGGTGGTGTCTATCTGGATGAACTCTTGCTGCGGGTGTTTGCGCCCTCCCTGCGGAGGTACCGAGGCAACCGTCCCCTCCAGAATCTTCAGCAGTGCCTGCTGAACACCCTCGCCGGAAACGTCCCGGGTGATTGAAGGGTTTTCGGCCTTGCGAGAAATCTTGTCGATCTCGTCGATGTAGACAATTCCGGTCTCGGCACGCTTCGGATCAAAGTCCGCTGCCTGCAGCAGCTTAAGCAGGATGTTTTCAACATCCTCGCCGACGTAACCGGCCTCGGTAAGCGCAGTTGCATCCGCCACCGCAAAGGGCACGTTTAGGCGCTTTGCGAGAATTTGAGCCAAGTAGGTCTTGCCGCATCCGGTGGGGCCAATCATCAGGATGTTTGACTTGGCAATCTCCACCTCGTCCTGGTTCTTACCCTTAGCGCTTAGTGTGCCACCTGAGCGAATGCGCTTGTAGTGGTTGTAGACGGCAACGGAGAGCTGCTTCTTGGCGTCGTCTTGGCCGATTACGTACTCGTCGAGAAAGCTCTTGATTTCCTTGGGGGTGGGCAGTTCAGTGGTGCCCTCTGGCATCGCGGGCGCGCCGCCCAGCTCCTCCTCAATGATCTCAT
>JALQVB010000052.1 GCA_023260495.1 Aquiluna sp. | reverse complement strand
GGATCAGCAGACCGTGCCGTCTTAGACATGCTCGCCCCGTGGGAGTGCATCGATGCGGTTGCCACTGCGCTTCGGCCAGGTGGCCTGGTAATCGTTTACGTGGCGACCGTAACCCAGCTGAGTCGCACGGTGGAGGAGATCAAGAGTCACGGCGGTTTCACGGCCCCGCATGCTTGGGAGTCCATGGTTAGGCCCTGGCACCTCGATGGCCTGGCGGTGCGTCCAGAGCACCGCATAATTGGGCACACCGGCTTTCTGCTGAATGCCCGCAGGTTGGCCCCAGGCACCGAGTTGCCGGAATTCAAGGCCCGAAGAGGCAACAAGGTGGAAGGCAGCGAGGCCGACCACGAGGCTTGGCTACCGGGCGCCATTGGACAGCGGCCCATCAGTGAGAAAAAGCTTAGAAAAACCGTGCGCAAGGTCACCGATGAGTCCGATAGGCGCAAGAATTAGCAAATCGAAGGGAATCAATTGAAAAAATTTGCTTTGCTGGCCATTCCAGCCCTAATTTTGGCTGGTTGCGCCAGCGAACCGGCTGGGCCTAAGACCTATGCCGATTTTGCCAGCGAGCTAGATCTGAACTGCTCCACATACGATGCGGGTACCGCTGCCGCCCTTGTTGAGGTGACCGGAGAGTTTGGCACTCAGCCAGAGGTCAGTTTCCCCTTCCCGATTTCAGGCTCTGGCGTTGAAACCAAGGTCATCATCGAGGGAAATGGTGGTGAGATCGTCGGTGGGCAGCGAGTGGCCCTGCACTTTGCCGGATTTAATTCCGGCACTGGGGAAGAATTCCAGGCCAGCGACTTTGCCAGCGACCAGTTCATTTACCAGGACCTAGTGGTGGGCAATAGCCCCGACTTCTGCACCGCACTGACCGGTGTCCAGGTTGGTAGCCGAGTAGCGGTGCTGCTCAGCCCAGCTAATGCCCACGGTGGTGGCGGCATCGAGTCTTTGGGCATCGCACCAGAAGATGGAGTGCTGTTCATCTTTGACGTGCTGGATGCTTTCTTGCCTCGCGCAACTGGGCAGCCCCAGACGCCAGAGGCCGGCATGCCGACCGTGATTCTGGCTCCGGCGGGACAGCCCGGGATTCAGATTCCAAATAGCGATGCGCCTACAGAGTTTCGCCGCACTGTTTTGATTGAGGGTGGCGGTGAGGCCATCGAACTTGATGATGAGGTGGTTGTTCACTACACCGGCTGGACCTGGGATGGTGAGCAGTTCGACAGCTCCTGGGACCGTGGCGCGCCGGCAACCTTCACGGTCTCTTCCTCCTCGTTGATTGAAGGTTTTGTTCAAGCCCTTGAGGGAGTCACCGTTGGCTCGCAGGTTGTGGCCGTCATTCCGCCTGATTTGGGATATGGCGACAGCGCACAAGGATCAATTCCTCCGGGCTCAACCCTGATTTTTGTGGTAGACGTATTAGGCAAGGGCTAACCGAGGTTAGGAGGGGGAATGGCCAGTCAGTCACCAGCCGAGCGGCTTTTTACCCTCACCTGCTGCCTGCTGGCTGCGCCCGTAGTGGGACTTAGCAAACAGGACATCTTTGCCTCAGTGATGGGCTACCAGGGCGTCGAGTCCACCGATGCGCTTGAAAAACTATTTGACCGAGACAAGAAGGCGCTCAGGAGCCTTGGGGTTCAGCTTGAGGTGGTCAGCTTTGATGCATTTGAAGACGCCGAAAACCAGCGCTATCGCCTTGCCAAGGGCGACTTCACCTGGCCCAAGGAGCTGCAGCTCACCCCGGCCCAACTGGGAATCCTGGAGCTTGCCGGCAGGGCCTGGAACAACCAGCAGTTCGCCCAGTCTGCTCGTTCTGGAATTGGCCGACTGAAGTCAAGAGGCATGGTCGAGGTCGATCGGCAACTGAGCTTCATCGCACCGCGAATTCTCGCCCGCCACGCCGCCATTGAGCCCCTGACTACCGCCATTGAAAACCAGGAAATGGTGATCTTTGAGTATCGCAAGCCCGATGGTTCGCGGCGACTGCGCGAGCTGGCACCGCTGAAACTGAGGCTGATCCAGGGGGAGTGGGTGCTGCTTGCCAAGGAAGCGAGCGAGATCAAGAACTTTCTGGTTCGCCGGATTATCTCCAAGGTTAAGAACACCGGGGCAGGGTTTGCGGCGGTGGCCAAGGAGGAAATCGATGCTGCCGAGGCAGACCTAATTGATTTCACCAACTCCCAGGTTGCGCGGCTCACCACAGCCGCCGACTCCGAGGCCTTCTGGCACTTCGGTGGCGAGAGCACGGAGGTGGAGCTGAACTACATGGACGAGGCGCTGCTTGCCGAAGACCTGCTGGAATTTGGTTCCGAGGTGACGGTAATTTCTCCGGCCTCGCTAGCAAAGCGCATCGAGCAGGCACTGGAGCAGGTGGTGATTTCTCATGCCTAAGCAGGAGCTGGACGGTGTAGCGCAGTTCGACCTGGCGCTGCAAATTGTGGGGTTGATTCTGGCCGAGGGCGACAAAACAGTTGCTGAGCTCAGTGAAATCTTTGAGGTAAGCGAGAAGGCAATTCTGCGTGCGGTAAATGCAATCGCGCAGAGTGAAGACCTAACCAGATGTGAAACCCACTTCTACCTCAACGACGACGCCCTAGCCGACGGCTACGTTTCTTTTAGCAGTGGCAGCTCCACCTTGGCGGGTCCGCCAAAGCTCTCTAACCGGCAATCCAGCGCCCTAGCCATTGGGCTTGAATACCTGGCGGCAATGCCACAATTTGCCGGCAACACCGACATTGCCGCACTCCGTGAGCTATTCACAACCGGAGATGCGCCAGCAGTGAAGCTTCCGGAGAGCCGCTTGGTGCGACAGATTCAGGCGATTCAAGAGGCCTTGGAGACTGAAACTGCGTTGGAGTGCGAGTACCAGAACCAACTGGGAGAGCGCTCCTCGCGCGTGGTTGATCCGTTGCGGCTGGACTTCCTGGGCCGGCACCACTACCTGCGTGGCTACTGCCACCTCACCGCACAGGTGCGCTCTTTCCGCCTGGACCGCATCCTGAAGCTTGAGAGATTGCAGCAGCCGATCAGCGAAGTCGCGCGAAACAGTGCCGTGCCCGAGGAGGTCTTTGGCCAGTCCGACCAGGAACATCTGGTGCAACTGGAGGTGCAGCCTGAGGCAGCAGAAATTTTCTGGAATTTTCCAACCGTCAACGAGCCAAAGCTAAGCGGCGACAAGCTAGTCGGAGAAATTCGCATCGGGCAGCTCGAGAGCCTGCCCCGGCACATTGTTCGCTATGGCGGTATGGTGAAAGTCTTGGCACCCGCTGAGGCAAAAGAGCTGGTGCGGGCGTTCGCAATCAAAACCAGAGAAGCAAAGGTGGGGTAGATGGCTTGGACCAGCTGGCTGGTGCTAGCGGTATCTTTGGCTGGCATCTACGCCTTGGGCCTAATCGGCTACCGCTTGCTAGTTTCCGCAAAGCAGCTCAAGCTCGAGCTAGCTCGGGCAGAATCGCTGGTTGATGAGCTAAAACAGGTTGAGCTGGAGACTATCGAGCGCTCAAGACCGAGCTCTGGGGATGATTTCGACCAACTGTTAGTCAATCGTGAGCTACTAAAAAGGGCTCGACGGCTTCGCGCAGAGCAGCGAAAGCGTAGACTGATCGAGCGAATCTCATCCATCGAAGTAGATAAGAGGTAGAGCATGAGACTTCAAGGCTGGGAATGGATCATCATTCTGGCGATTGTGCTGCTGTTGTGGGGTGCACCGAAGCTTCCCGCACTTGCAAAGAGCGCAGCGCAGTCGATGCGAATTTTCAAGAAGGAAATTAACAAGAACGGCGAAGCTGAGGCTGTAACCAAAGAGGCCAGCGAGAGCGAGAAGAAGCAAGACTAATGGCGCGGCGCAAGGACAAAGAGCGCCGTATGACCCTTGGCTCCCACCTTCGGGAGCTGAAAAACCGCCTTGCGTGGTCGGCCATCTTCATTGTGGCGGGAACTGTAGTCGGTTGGTTCCTGTTTGATCCGGTCTTCAACATCCTGCAACAACCGCTGAAGGATGTTGCAAACGAAAGAGGAATCGACGCGTCGGTGAACTTCACGACGGTTGTTTCTGCCTTCGACCTTCGGATTCAGCTGTCCATATTTCTGGGCGTGATCCTCACGGCACCGATTTGGCTTTGGAACCTTTGGGCCTTTGTGGCTCCGGGACTAAAGACCAAAGAGCGCCGCTATGCCTACGGGTTCATGTTTTCATCTCTGCCGCTTTTCCTTGCCGGCACCTACCTCGCTTGGTCTAACCTTCCTGGCTTTGTAGTGGCACTGATCGGCTTCACGCCAGAGGGCAGCACCAACGTCATTAACGCTGCCGACTACGTGCTGTTTGCCATCCGAGTTCTTCTGATATTTGGACTCGCCTTTGTGATGCCCGTGGTGCTAGTGCTCATGAACTTCGCCGGGCTGGTCACTGGAAAATCAATCCTCAAGGGCTGGCGCGTTGCCATCTTGGTGATTGCCATCATCGCCGCACTTGCCACACCCGTTGCCGAGCCGATGACCATGCTGGTCATGATGATTCCGCTCACGATGCTCTACTTCTCCGCCGTTGGCGTTGCCATGCTCAATGACAAGCGACGAGCTAGGAAGCAGGCGAAATTGGTGGGCGCGGATGATGATGACCTCGAGCTCGAATGAGCTGAGCCCCGCTGAGCGCTACGCCAGGGCGAAAGACAAAACGAAACATCCCGAATTAGACGTCTTTGCCGCGCAACTGGCATTTCCCCTTGATGACTTTCAGGAAAAGGCCTGCCGGGCACTGGAGCGTGGTTCGGGCGTGCTGGTTGCAGCTCCAACGGGAGCGGGAAAGACGGCTGTTGGGGAGTTCGCCATTCATTTGGCACTCGCCGCGGGCTCCAAAGTCTTTTACACCACCCCGATCAAGGCGCTTTCAAATCAAAAATATGCAGAGCTTGTGAAGCGGTATGGAAACGAACGAGTTGGCCTGCTGACCGGAGACAATAACAACAATTCCGAAGCGCAGATCGTGGTGATGACCACCGAGGTCTTGCGCAACATGATCTATGCCACCTCATCCAGCATCAGGGACCTTGGCTTTGTAGTAATGGACGAGGTGCACTATCTGGCAGATCGATTCCGCGGTGCTGTCTGGGAGGAAGTAATCCTTCATCTGCCAAAGGACGTGAGGGTGATCTCGCTGTCGGCAACGGTTTCAAACGCCGAGGAATTTGGTGCTTGGTTGGCGGAAGTGCGGGGTAACACCGAGGTCATCGTTTCCGAGATCCGCCCGGTGCCGCTGCACCAGCATGTCCTGTTTGGCGACGAACTGCTGGAGCTCTTTGAAACTGGATCCAACCAGATGCGGGTGAATCCCGAACTGCTTCAAAAGCACCAGGCAAGAGCCCGGACCCCCATGCGCACCCGAGGGAAGTTCAGTGCTAAGGGGCCGCAGCAAAAACAGTTCAGCCGCTTTCCAAGGCTGGACAAGCCTGAGGTGGTGGACAAGCTCGATGACCTTGGGCTGCTGCCAGCAATTTTCTTTATCTTTTCCCGAGTCGGTTGCGAGAATGCTGTCACCAACTGTCGCCGTTCTGGACTGAGGCTGACGACAAAGGACGAACAGCAGGAAATCAGAAAGCTGGTTGAGGCTAGGTGCTCCTCTATTGCAGATGAAGACTTGGACACACTTGGCTATTTTGATTGGCTGGAATCTCTTGAGCGCGGCTATGCCGCCCACCATGCCGGCATGTTACCGGCCTTCAAAGAAGTTGTTGAGGAGCTGTTTCTTCGCAAGCTGGTCAAGGTTGTATTTGCCACCGAGACCCTTGCCCTCGGAATCAACATGCCGGCTCGGACTGTGGTACTGGAGCGCCTGGACAAGTACAACGGGGAGACCAGGGTCAACATCACCGCGGGTGAATACACCCAGCTCACCGGCCGTGCGGGCCGCCGTGGTATCGATACCGAGGGGCACTCTGTGGTGCTGTGGGGGGCGCAGCTCGATCCAAACATCGTCGCTGGACTCGCATCCAAGCGCACCTACCCACTCAATAGCAGCTTCCGCCCCACCTATAACATGGCGGTCAATCTCATTGATGCCTTCGGCAAGGCGCGCGCTACCGAGGTGCTGGAGCGTTCGTTTGCTCAATTTCAGGCAGACCGCTCGGTGGTTGGTCTTGCCCAGGTAATCAGCGAGAAAAACAGCTCGCTAGCAGGGTATGAAAAGTCAATGGCTTGCCACCTGGGCGACTTCCGAGAGTATTCCGATCTGCGCCGCCAAATCAGCGATTTCGAACGTGAATTATCCAGATTGCGCAACCGGGTTGGTAAGGATGTCCGGGAAACCAAACGAGTCAGGACCATAGACGCCAACCTGGGGAGAGCTCGCAAGGAACTGCGCGCTCACCCCTGTCACCAGTGCAATGAGCGCGAGGCCCATGCCAGATGGGGCGAGCGCTATCAGAAACTGAAGCGGGAAATTGACCAGCAAGTTGCTCAGCTGGAAGGTAAAACTGGCCAGGTTGCAAAGGTCTTCGACCGGATCTGCAGCCTGCTGGCACAACTGAACTATCTGACTGTGCAGGACGGAGATTTTGAAGTGAGCCCCGCTGGTGCGCGGCTAGCCAAAATCTATGGAGAGCGCGACCTGCTGATTGCCGAGTGTGTGAACCAGGGGGCCTGGAAGGGTCTCGATCCAGCGGGCATGGCGGCCATGGCAGCGGCCCTGGTTTATGAGGAGCGTGGCGAGGAGAGCGAGTACGAGCCGAAGCTTCCCAAAGGAAACTTTCGAGACGCACTGGAGCGAACCGAACAGATCCAGCAGGAGCTGTTCGAACTTCAGAGCGAATAC
>JALQVB010000051.1 GCA_023260495.1 Aquiluna sp. | reverse complement strand
CGATTCGCGAGGCCAAGGAGCGGGTGCGGTTTTGTGAGGTTTGCGGCAACGTCTCGGAGAGTGAGCGCTGCGCCATCTGCTCTGACCCAAGAAGAGACCTGGGACTTATTTGCGTAGTCGAGGACAGCAAAGATATCTCTGCAATCGAGCGAAGCCGCGAGTTCCGCGGGCTATATCACGTGCTGGGCGGGGCTATTTCCCCGATTGCCGGTATCGGCCCCGATCAGCTCCGTATCAAGGAGCTGATGAAGCGCCTTGCCAACCCAGAGGTACGTGAGGTCATTATCGCCACAAACCCAAATCTCGAGGGTGAGGCAACCGCCACCTACCTCGCAAGACTTCTGGGTTCGATGGAAATCGCGGTTAGCAAGCTAGCCTCGGGGCTTCCGGTGGGTGGCGATCTGGAGTATGCGGATGACATGACTCTGGGCCGAGCCTTTGAGGGACGGCGCCGAGTCAACTAGAATTCTCCCAAAGCGCAGTCGCACATTCCCACAGGAGAATCTAACTTGCCTCTTATTGTCCAAAAGTTTGGCGGATCTTCGGTTTCTGATGCCGAGAAGATCAAGCACGTCGCTCAGCGCGTGCTGCAAACTCAGGCCGAGGGCAACCAGGTTTGTGTTGTTGTCTCCGCGATGGGCGACACAACCGACGAGCTAATTGACCTAGCCGATTCGGTCACTACGGATGTGACCGGAAGTCGTGAGATGGACATCTTGCTCACCGCCGGCGAGCGTATCTCAATGTCCTTACTAGCCCTAGCAATCAAAGAGCTCGGTGGTAAGGCCATGAGCTTCACCGGTTTCCAGGCTGGTATCTCAACCGATTCCGAGCACGGCAGTGCTCGTATCTGGAAGATTGATCCAAAGCGCATCCAAGAGGCCATGGCGCAGGGCAACATTGCCGTGGTTGCTGGGTTCCAAGGCTTCAGCTTTGAAAATGGCGACACCACCACGCTGGGTCGCGGTGGCAGCGACACCACTGCTGTCGCGCTGGCTGCAGCGATGAATGCCGATATCTGCGAGATCTACTCCGATGTTGACGGCGTGTACACCGCCGACCCTAGAGTCGTGCCAAGGGCTCGAAAGCTGGCCCAGATCGATCTGGACTCGATGCTGGAACTCTCCTCATCGGGAGCCAAGATTCTCTACATCCGGGCAGTTGAATTTGCTCGACGTCACGCGGTCCCACTTCGGGTTCGCTCAACCTTTAGTGCCGACCCCGGCACCCTCGTTTACACCTCAAAACCGGGAGAAGAGATGGAAGAACCAATTGTTTCCGGCGTAGCAACCGATGACACCCAGTCCAAGATCACCGTTATTGGTGTTCCAGACCGCCCCGGCAAGGCGGCCGAGATCTTCCAGATTGTGGCTGAGGCCGGTGCCAACATCGACATGATCGTGCAGAACGTCTCGACCACCGAGAACCACCTGAGCGACATCTCCTTCACGCTTCCACACAGCGACAGGCCAAAGGTTGTCGATGCGCTAAAGGGTCGCCAGTCAGATGTCGGTTTCGCATCGGTTACCTACGACGATGAGATTGGCAAGCTTTCCATCGTTGGCGCCGGCATGAAGACCTCCTCAGGTGTTTCGGCCAAGCTGTTTGGCGCCCTGGCAAAGGCCGGAATCAACATCGAGATGATCTCGACCTCTGAGATTCGCATCTCGGTTATCACCCGTGCCGACCAGCTCAAGGAAGCAACACGGGTTGTGCACACCGCATTTGAACTTGACGCCGCGGACACCGCCGTGGTTTACGCCGGAACCGGAAGGTAATTAGATGACCAAGCCAAACCTCGCCCTCGTTGGAGCCACCGGAGCGGTGGGTAGCGTGATGATTGACATCATCAACGCCCGCGAGAACATTTGGGGCGAGATTCGCTTGATTGCATCTGCTCGTTCGGCCGGCAAGCAGATTGAAGTTCACGGCCAGCCACACACCGTTGTGGCGCTAAGTGAAGAGGCCTTTGATGGCATCGACATTGCGATGTTTGATGTGCCAGACGAGGTATCCGCAGAGTGGGGTCCGGTAGCAGCGGCCAAGGGTGTGGTTGTAGTCGACAACTCTGCTGCGTTCCGCCTAGACCCAGAGGTTCCCCTGGTGGTTCCCGAGGTGAACCCGCACATGGCCAACTCTCGGCCAAAGGGAATCATCGCTAACCCAAACTGCACCACCTTGACCATGATGGCGGCCCTTGGCGCCCTGCACCGCAAGTGGCAGCTGACCGAGCTAGTGGTTTCCAGCTACCAAGCAGTCTCTGGCGCCGGCGCTGCAGGAATTGACCAGCTAACCAGTGAGACCAAGGCCGTGGCTGCAAACCCAGAGGCAGGCCTTGTTTCTGATGGTGTGGCACAGCAGCTAGCAGCCGCTGGACTGGACCAGGCAGCTTCGCCTTGGCCAACCCCGATTGCGCTAAATGTCATTCCAATGGCTGGCTCTCCCAAGGATGGTGGGCACACCTCTGAGGAGCTAAAGGTGCGCAACGAGTCGCGCAAGATTCTTGGCATCAAGGACCTAAAGGTTTCCGCAACCTGTGTTCGTGTTCCGGTTCAGGTGAGCCACTCGCTTGCCGTTCACGCCACATTTGCCAACGAGATCGCTGTGGCCGAGGCTCGTGCCGAGCTTGAGAAGCAGCCAACCGTTGTGGTCATGGACGACCCGGAAAATGGCGTCTTCCCAACTCCAGCATTTGTTGCCGGACAGGACCCAACCTTTGTTGGCCGCCTGCGCCAGTCGCTAGATTTCCCAAACACCCTTGAACTGTTTGTTGTTGGAGACAACCTGCGCAAGGGTGCTGCTCTGAACACCTACGAGATCGCCGAGCTGGTTGCTCGCGAACTCGCCTAGTTCACGCTAACTAAAGTCGCGCTCGGTGGGCAGAACAGCCGCAGCGGCGCGTAGATGCTGCAGCCCATGCCCGCACTGACATGCAATTTTGCACCGCCGTATTCGCTCAGCCCACTTGCCTGAGCGGTCGGAAGATCGCAATTGGTGACCAGTGCTTTTCCGCCCGGAAGGCAGAGCTGACCGCCATGGGTGTGGCCGGCAAATAAAAGCTCTGCACCGGTGGTTGTTAGTGCCTTGAGTGATTTCAGATATGGCGCGTGAACAACGCCAATCTGTGCTGATTTCTTCTCCAAGGTTGCAGGCTCATCGCGGCCGATGTGAGGATCATCCAGGCCTGCGAAGCTAACCTCCGCATCACCCAGTCTGATGCTCGCGGAGCGATTGTTTAGGTTTTGCCACCCGGCACCTTCGAACTCCCGGGTCATGCGCTCGGTGTCTAGCGTTGATGGTTCGCTGTCTTGTTTCGAAGGCCCCAGCAGGTAGCGGGCCGGGTTCTTCAGCTTTGGTGCGAAGTAGTCGTTGCTGCCATTTACAAACACTCCGGGAAAGCCAAGTAGCGGCTCAATAGCGTCCAGCAGTGGATTTATGCTGCGCTTGTGGCCAAGGTTATCGCCGGTATTCACAACGAGGTCGGGACTGGTCTGTGCCAGCTCCCGCAGGAAGGCTGCTTTGTTTCGCTGGCCAGGGGCAAAGTGAACATCTGAAATGTGCAACACACGAAGGCTAGGAAGCCCATCTGCCGCTAATGAGACTTCTCGAAGCTCAAATGGCCCTGCGTTGGTTGCTAGAAACATTGGTTTGGCATGACGATGATGGCCGAGGCGTCGATCACGGCACTACCTGCTGCCGGCTCGGTCGAGTGGACCACATCGTTTGGTAGTGCCGCATCACACTTATTCAGCAGCCAGGTTTGGCTCGGCTGCGGATATGAAGGGAACAACCCAGCACCCTCAAGGGCCGCAAAGGCATCGGGCAGGCTCAGGCCCGTAACGTCGGGAACAACCTGCTGACCGCCACCGGAGATGTAAACGTAAATAATCGATCCCCGAGGGACACTCTCACCAGGGGTCACCTCGGTGTAGGCAACCATGCCAACGGTGATTGGTGAAGGAACTTCTTCTTCTACGATCTGGACCGAGAGATCCGAGGCAATCAGCTGCACCTTTGCGGTCTCCGGATCAAAGCCTTGGACATCTGGGACCGTGACCATGTTCGGTTCGATGTATTGCGGCAAAGCTGCAGGCCAGTTGGTTCCCTCATAGTGCTTGTTGACCTCAGTCATCACATCTCGCCAGATGACATGGCGAAGAGTGGAGACAGCGCGATCGTTGATTCGCTTGCCGGTCTGCGGAGTAAGTCCGATGACGTTTCCAACCCATACGGCAGTTGCCACCTCAGAGGAGAACCCGGCTACCCAGGTGTGAATTCGGTTGTCGGTGGTACCGGTCTTTCCTGCCAGCGGGGTGCCATCGTTGGTGTTGGATGCGACTCCAGTGCCGCTGGTCATCACTACCTTCATGGCCTGGACCATGGCGTTTGCCACCTCTGGGGTGACAGCCTGGGAGCAGAGGCTTTGAGGAACGGGAAGGTCTTGATCGGACACTCGAGAGTAAACGCGGTCAATGGCAACCGGGGAGCAGTAGACGCCCTGGTTCGAGATTCCGGCGTAGGCCGCGGCCATGGTAAGCGGCGCAATTTCGTTGGTGCCAAGAATGGAGGATGGAACATAGAGCAGCTCATTGCCGTCGGCTCGGTGCACACCAAATGACTCGGCCGTATCGCGGATTGCACACAGGTCGAGCTGGGATGCCATGGCGGCGAATGCTGTGTTCTGGGAGGTGGCTACCGCCTGCTGGACGCTGATGTCATCGATGGTGGCGCCCTGGTCGGTTCCTGAGTTCTTTACTTCCCACAGGCCAACGACGCCACCGCAGCTGGCTCGGAAGTCCTCCGCCACGTTCCAGATCTTTACCTCGTCTGGCTCGCCGTCGAGGTCAACATCCTCTCCGGTGTAGACGCGACCATCGACGTGGTCGCCGATGCTGTAGCCCTGCTTGAGCCATTCGGCAAGGGTGAAGACCTTATAGGTCGAACCCGGCTGGAATCCAGAGGAGCCGCCGTATTCCTTGTCGGTTGAGTAGTTCACCGACGTGGCCCCAAGTGGTGGGCTATCGCTCTGGTCAAAGATTCTGTTCTGAGCCATACCCAAGATTCGGCCGGTGCCCACCTCAACCGAAACTGCGGCGGTTCCAAAACCCCACTCATTGTCTGGTGGCAGGGCATCCATCACCGCATTCCAGGCGGCTTCTTGAACGTCCAGGTCCAGTGTGGTGTAGATCTCAAGTCCACCGCGGCGCAGCAGCATTTCGCGGTCTTCTGAAGTAACACCAAATTCTGGTGAATTGCGAATTGTCCAAACCGTGAAGTCGCAGAAGTACGCGGTGGTCTGGTTCAGCTCACACCCGGCTTGAATGGGCGATATCTTGGTCTGGATAGGGGAGGCCTTGTAGACATCGGCCTGCTCCTGAGTGAGATAACCCTCTTCAGCCATGCGCTGGATGACATAGTTGCGACGGCCCATGCCGCGATCGATGTTCTTTGCCTCATCTGGCTTGTAGTCATTGGGCGACTTCAGCATGGCGGCCAGGTAGGCGGCCTGGGGAACATTGAGCTTGGATGCTGGAATTCCGAAGTAGTACTGGCTCGCGCTCTCAACTCCGTTGATCTGATTTCCCAAGAACACCAAGTTCAGATAGCCAGCGAGGATGTCTTTCTTCTCGACCTCTTTTTCGAGGGCAATAGCCAGTCGAATCTCACGCAGCTTTCGGCTTACGGTCACCTCGGTGGCATCGCGAATCGCGGCCTCGTCGCCCGAGAGGTTGGCCGCTTCAACCAGCGACTGTCGCACATACTGCATTGTGATGGTTGATGCACCCGGGCCATCACCGAAAGTGGCGAGGTTGGTTAGGGTGGCGCGCATCAGGGATATGACGTCAACTCCGCCGTGCTCGTAGAACCTCGGGTCCTCAACGGCTACAACTGCGTTGATCAGGTTTTCCGACATCTCTTCGAACGGAACCTCAACTCGGTTCTCGTGGTAGAAGGTGGCAATTAGTTCTGGCTTGTCATCGCGAAGTGCATAGACATTTGAGGCCTGAGAGGCATTGACCGGGCGGATGTAGACGGGAAGGCCTTCAAACATGGCAACGGTGGAGGATGCAGCAACACCAGCCACAGCCACTGCCGGCGCAAGCAGCACCACGGACAGTAGACCGGCAACCGCGCTGAGCACTCCGAATTTCAGAAAGTTTGCCAGCGTCGTCAATATTCTCTTGCCCGACATAGACTCTAGGTTACCTTTTGAAAGCTGAATTGGAGCTGTGAAATGACCACTTGGGAGTATGTCACCACACCCCTTCTCCTGCACAAGGAGACCGAAATCCTCAACACTTGGGGCAAGCAGGGCTGGGAGCTGGTGCAGGTGATTACCGGTCCGCAGGGCGGACTGATTGCCTTTTTCAAGCGGGCGGTGGAAAAGTGAGCGTGGCTGCAAGGCTCAGCGAACTCGGCATAGAGCTTCCTGCGGTTGCGGTTCCGGCCGGCGCATACGTGCCTGCGGTCATCAGCGGCAACTTAGTTTTCACTGCGGGCCAGATTCCCCTGGTCGACGGCAAGCTCATGGCCACCGGCAAGGTCGGCCAGGAAATTGACGTGGATTTCGCCCGAGAGATTGCCAGGCGCTGCGCGCTGAACGCGGTGGCCGCGGTGCAGAGCGCGATTGGCGACTTGGACCGAGTCAAGAAGGTGGTCAAGGTGGTTGGCTTTGTCTCCTCGGACCCAAGTTTTACGGCTCAGCCTCAGGTAATCAACGGTGCGAGCGAGCTTTTGGAGCAAATCTTTGGCGAGGTGGGAATCCATGCTCGCAGTGCCGTTGGCGTTGCGGTGCTGCCGCTGGATGCACCGGTCGAGGTCGAACTTATCGTCGAGTTTGAATAGCTAGATTCTTCTAGACATCCAGATCGAGCTTTCTAGCTCAAAGCCCAGGCGATCGTAGAGCACCCGGGATTCTGGGTTGTTGGATTCGGTTTCGAGAAACACAACCTTCACTTCCCTTTCCCGAGCTCGCTCTATCGCCGCTGTCATCAGGAGCGTCCCAACACCCT
>JALQVB010000050.1 GCA_023260495.1 Aquiluna sp. | reverse complement strand
GACCAGAGTGCTACATAAGAGTCGGCGCCTCCAGGAATCTTGGCACGCGAATAGTTTTGGTGGGCTCGCAAAAAAGAGTCCATGAATGCGATGTGAACCCAAAGCAACAGGTCTGGGTCGGCGGCCCGATAGTTGATTTTCTGTCCGACGTTGGTTTCGTATTTACCCTTGACGCGATCATGCATCCGGTTGACTCGCGATGCCTCGTTTTGCACTGCCGTCTGCGAGCCAAAGGTGGTGACTGTTAGCCAGCGGATGGTGCCGGAGAGCCTCCCAAGTGGGTCTTCTTCATAGCGAGAGTGCTGCGCCACTCCTCCAAGCGCTCCCGGGTGCAGTGCCTGCAACAGCAAGGCGCGAATACCTCCCACCAAAGTGGCAAAGTCTCGGTGCACAATCCACGGTGCATCGGTGGGCAAGAACAGCCCAGGGTCATCCCCTTCGGCAACCGCCTCGAGCCAAGGCGGAATGCCATCCTGGGCTCCGGATAAAAGACGGCGAAACCTTCGTGAAAGATTCTCTTGAAGTGCGTTATTCGCCACTTATTGCCTAACCTTGGTTTAGTAACTAACAGGGAGCAACAATGAGCGAAGCCGAACTAATCCAAGAGTTTCAGAGAAATCGTCTGCACGTGATACTTGCGCAGCTGGCACCAACAGGCCTGCTGGCATTTGCCGCCATCGCAACTCCGACGATCGCGCAGTCAAGTGACTTTGTTGTGCATGCCTTTGCGCTCATTCTGCTGGCTTCGGGAATCCTTGGCGCACTAGCCGAGTACTCGGCAGCTGCCCAGGCGCAGGCGGTCATTGATGACCTGAAGACCCTGCCTGGTAGCTCTGCGCTGCGCAGCAGGGTAATTAGCTTCCGACCTTGGCTAGAGGTTGTGAAATATGTGACCCCAGCCATTTTTGTGGCTATCTTTGCAGCAATTTTGGTCGCGCTTTACGCCTAGAAGCAGCTCAGGCTACCCTCACCCAAATCGGTGCCCTCGAGGTAGGCATCAACTAGGGAATCAATACAGCTGCTGGTGCCGTAGGCGGTGTGACCTTCACCCCGCAGGGTCAGCAGCTTGGCTCCATCAAGCAGCTCCGAGAGGGTCACAGCCTGCTCATACGGTGTTGCTGGATCGCCAGTTGTGCCAATCACCAGCGGCCCGTTGCTCAGTGGTTGTGAAAAATCCAGCTCCTGCATGCCTAGACCCTCGGGCCAGCCAATGCAGGAATCTATTGGGTAGGCAAAATACTTACCGAATACAACGCTGGCCTCAAGGATTTCTGCCTCGAGATCTGGCCCGTCCTCTTGAATCGCACCGTCGGCGCAATTGATTGCATAGTTCGCCTCGTTGATGTTTGAGACGTAGCCGCCATCTGGATCGCGGTCGTTGTAGAAATCTGCCAGCCAAAGCATCAAAGTGCCATCGCCGGTAAAGGCATCGGAAAAGGCTTGGGTGAGGTAAACCCAGGAGTCCTGGGAGTACAGCGTCACGATGATTCCGGCCAGAGTTGCCGAAATACCCAATTCACGGTCACCGTCGGTGGGAAGGGGTTTGACCTCCCTAGCCTGCATGAAACCAGAAATCTGCGCCATGGCAGATTCCACGTCACCGCTAAATGGGCAGAAAGACTGGTTCAGGCAGTCAGCCAAATAGGCACGCAGCGCCTTGTCGAAGCCGGTGACCTGACCAAGCAGCGAGGTGCTGGAATCCATGGTTGGGTCAATTGCCCCATCGAGCACGAACTTGCCGACTCGGTCAGGAAACAGTGCAGTGTAAACAGCCCCAAGCTCGGTGCCATAGCTGAAGCCGATGTAGTTCAGCTGGTCCATGCCGAGCAGCTGGCGAATCAGGTCCATGTCCCGAGCGGTCTGCTGGGTGTTGAAATAACCAAGGTTTGGCCCAGTTTGCTGGCAGCTGGCCGCAAAGGCAGCAAGCGCCTGCTCGGAATATGCAATGTCTTCTTCCGAGCCAAACTCAAATTCAGAGATGCCGTAGTAGACCTCGTCCTTCAACTCCTCATCAGTACAGACGACAGCCGTGGACTCACCTACACCTCGGGGATCAAATGCGATTACCTGGAAGTTCCCCCTAAGCCAATCCGACCCGATGCCGTCGAAATTACTGCGCATCCAGCCAACTGCGGACGAGCCAGGGCCGCCGGGGTTTATCAAGATTGGTTCCAGCTCCGCCGTTCCCGCGCTGCGCATCAGCTTGATGTTCAGAAACTCACCGGTATCGCTGGTCCAGTCAATCGGTGCTGCGATTTTGGCGCATTCAAAGGTGTCATCGCAGGGCACCCAAACCAAGTCTTGATCGCTGGGATTGCTGTTTGGAGCCAAGGTCGGCTCTGGTTCAACGCTCGCGCAACCAGCCAGCAGCAGGGTCGCCACCAGCGCTAGAGCTCTAAGCCGCAACTTCACTCCTAAAGATCAACCTCGTGCAAAGCGCCTCTAAGACGAGCAGATCCCGAACATTGGAATCGATTCGATTTCTCGCCACCTTGATGGCATCGAGAATATCGACGCTTTGCTGGGCACTAGTTTGGCTTGCTCGGGTGACAATTTCTGACTTCAGCTCCTGGTTGACAAGCTCTGCACCGGTGCCAAGCTGCATGCTGAGCACATCTCGGAAGTAGGACTCGGCATCGGTGAAAACCCGATCAATGCCATCCCGCAGCGCCCTGGTGCTTCGACGCTTTTGGTTTTCTTCCAGCTCCTTGAACTCTTTCCGAATCGCTGGCGGGATCTTGTCATCGGCTGAAAGTCCGAACGCCCTCATAAGACCCGCCTTCTCCGCTTCATCCTTTTCACTCGAGATGGCCTCGGCGTCCTTCTTGGCCACCGCCAACAGCCGTTCAGCTGCCAACATTGCGCCACTTAGGTTGCTGATTGAAGAAAGCTCTCGCAAAGTTTCGTTTCTGCGGGATCTAGCTTCGGCGCTTAGCGCGAGCCTTCTTGCCATTCCAACGTGCTGCTGCGCCTGACGGGCACTCGAGCGCGCCAGCTCCTGGTCGACGCCATCGCGCTGAATGAGCAGCCTGGCAACCTCCTCATTGGTCGGCAATCGCAAGCTTATGTTTCTGGTTCGCGAGCGAATGGTAGGAAGCAGATCTGCCGCCGAGGGCGCGCAAAGAATCCAAACGGTCTTTTCTTGTGGCTCCTCGAGCGCCTTCAGCAGCACGTTTGAGGTGCGCTCGGCCATTCGGTCGGCATCTTCAATGATTACCACTCGATACGCGCCAACCGAAGAGGACATCTCGGCGAATTGCACCAAGCTGCGAACTTCCTCAATTGAAATAATCACCCGGTCGGTTGCCAGCAGCCGGACATCTGGGTGCGCACCGGAGGTAACAAGCTGGCAGCTTTGACAGCTGCCACAGCCATCATCTTCACACTGCAGCGCGGCGGCAAAGGAACGGGCGAGCGTTGACCTACCAGAGCCAGCCGGGCCGGTAAAAAGCCAGCTGTGTTGGAACCCGTCATCCTTGCCTGAAACTATTTTGGAAAGCTGCTCAATCGCCTCGGGCTGGCCTAGCAGTTCATCCCAGACGCTCACTAGAGCTCCATCTGGGCCAGCCGGTCTAGCACAGCCTGATGAATCTGCTCTGGGGACTGCGATGCGTCGATGACCAAGAAACGCTCTTCCGAGCTCATCTTCAGATACTCGTCCCTAGCCCTTTCAAAAAATTCCACCTGTTCCCGCTCGAGCCTGTCCGGCTCGGTGCCCTTGGAGCTTCTCCGAGCCATCGCCTCATTGGCTGGCAAATCAAGTAGCACGGTCAGATCTGGAACGAGGTTGCCAACCGCCCAAAGAGAGATGCCGCGAACCTCGGCCACATCTAGCTCCCTGGCTGCACCCTGATAGGCAACCGAGGAATCGAAGTAGCGATCCGACAGCACAACCTTTCCAGCTGCCAGCGCAGGTCGAATCAAGGTGGCAACATGGTGAGCTCGGTCGGCTGCATACAGGAGAGCTTCGCTTCTGGGTGCGACCTCGCCCTTGCGGTGCAGTAGCAGATGGCGAATTTCCTGACCCAGATCGGTGCCACCGGGCTCTAGGGTGCGGACAACTTCGTGTCCCTTAGCTTCCAAGTATTTTTCCAGCAGGTCTAGCTGGGTGGACTTACCCACTCCATCGATGCCCTCGAAGGTTATGAACATCAGCGCCTTTTCTTGGATGCTGTCTTTGGCTTCTCGCCTGGCTCCACTCCAAGTTTCTCACGGCGAATGGCCAGCAGTTCAAAGGCGCGATCGTTAGAAAGCTCGTCGAGCGGCTCATCCTTTGGGATGGTGGCATTTATTACTCCGTCGGTCACGTAGTCACCGAACTGGCCGGTCTTTGCCACAACGTTCAAGCCAGAAGCTGGGTCTTCGCCAAATTCTCTTAGTGGAGTTGCTGCGGTGCGGCGAGCGCCGTACTTTGGCTGCTTGTAGATCTCGATGGCCTCTTCGAGGCTGATCTCAAAGATTTGCTCCTCGGAACTGAGTGACCTGGAATCCACACCCTTTTTCAGATATGGCCCGTACTTTCCATTTTGGGCACTAATCACCTGTCCGCTCTCAGGATCTTCGCCGATTACGCGTGGCAACGAAAGCAGCTTTACGGCCTCTTCAAAGCTGACTGTGGCCGGACTCATTGACTTAAACAGGCTCGCGGTCTTTGGCTTAGCACTGCCATCCACTACCTGAACATACGGTCCGTAGCGCCCGTCCTTGACGATTATGTCGTGTCCGGTCTCCGGGTCTTGCCCCAAGATTCTGTCTTCAACAGGCGGGGTGTTGATTAGCTCAACCGCCTTTTCGTGCGTGAGCTGATCCGGGGTTAGCCCCTCAGGGATATTTACGATCCGACGTTCGCCCTCTTCTTCCACCTCGATGTAAGGGCCGTATTTTCCGGTCCGCAGGGCGATGCCGTCGCCGATTTCAAAGGTGTTGATGAGTCTTGGATCGGAATCGCCTAGCGACTCAACCAGCGATTTCAAACCATCATCACCGAAGTAGAACTGGCCTAGCCAGCTAGAGCGGTCCAACTCCCCAAGAGCAATTCGGTCTAGGTCCGATTCCATCTTTGCCGTGAACTCGTAATCCACGAGATTTCCAAAGTTCTCCTCCAAGAATCTGGTCACCGTGAATGAGATCCACTCAGGAACCAGGGCATTGCCTCGCTTCACCACGTAGCCCTTGGAGATGATGGTGGAAATAATTGCCGCGTAGGTAGATGGGCGTCCAATCCCCTTTTCCTCAAGAGCCTTGACTAGCGATGCCTCGGTGTACCTAGCCGGAGGCTGGGTCTGGTGGCTCTTGGCGATGACTTCCTGGGCCGGCAGCTTTTCACCTTCGGCAAGACCCGGAAGCTTGGCTTGTTCGGCATCATCATCTTCTCGGGTCTCGTCGTAGACGGCCAAGAATCCCTTGAAGCTAACAACCGTGCCACTGGCGCTGAGCTCCAGCTGCTCGCCAGCAGCCTCGGCTGCGAACTTTACGGTGGTAGTTGAGAGCTTGGCGTCCGCCATCTGCGAGGCAACCGTGCGGCGCCAGATTAGCTCGTATAGCGCAATAGCCTTCCCGCCAAGCGAACCGCGCAGCTCGTCCGGGTGCCTAAAGCTCTCTCCCGAAGGCCTAATTGCCTCGTGTGCCTCTTGGGCATTTTTGGACTTGGCTCCGTAGATGCGAGGTGAGTCAGACACGCTGTCGGCGCCAAATAGCTGCGTTGCCTGAGCTCGCGCTGCAGTGATTGCCTGCTGGGAAAGCGCTGGCGAGTCTGTTCGCATGTAGGTGATGTGACCCTCTTGGTAGAGCTGCTGAGCCAGATCCATGGTCTGCTTTGCACTCAGACCCAGTCGCCGCGAGCCCTCCTGCTGCAGGGTTGATGTGGTGAAAGGTGCGTAGGGACGGCGGGTTGAAGGCTTTGCCTCGACCGAAAGCACCGTTAGCTGCTCTCCGGTTAGCGACTTAGCTAGCTGCTCTGCCCTCTCCGGCTCAACCACCAGCACGTCCTGGATTAGCTCACCGGACTCGCTGAAACTCTTTGATGTTGCAATTCGCTTGCCGCCGATCGAAAGCAACTTGGCCTCAAAGTCAATCCCGTCTTTTGCAAGCTGAGCGGTGATTGAGGAGTAACCGGCAGAAACGAAAGCCATACGCTCGCGCTCACGCTCGACGATGAGGCGCATGGCGGGAGACTGCACCCTTCCGGCCGAAAGCCCTCGGTTAATCTTGCGCCACAGCACCGGGGAAATTTCATATCCAACCAACCGGTCCACGACTCGTCTGGTCTCTTGAGCCTCGACCAGATTGTCATTTAGTTCGCGGGTATTGTTGGCCGCCTCCTGAATCGCGTCCTTGGTGATCTCGTTGAATACCATTCGTCGCACGGGAACCTTTGGCTTCAAGACCTCCAGCAGGTGCCAGGCAATTGCTTCGCCCTCCCGGTCCTCATCGGTTGCAAGATAGAGCTCATCGCAGCCCTTGAGCGCACTCTTGAGCTCGCTTACGGTCTTGGCCTTACCTGGCGAAATCGAGTAGTAGGGTTCGAAGTCGTTTTCAACCTCAATGGAGAACTTGGCTAGCGAGGCGCTGGCCTTCTTTTTCTCCGCAGGAATCTCCTTGGGGTCCGCCAAATCGCGGATATGGCCAACGGAGGCAAGTACCTCAAAGTCTGACCCGAGGTACTTAGAGATTGTCTTCGCCTTGGCTGGCGACTCAACAATCACGAGCTTTTTGCCCAATACTGCTCCTAATACTGACCACCGTCGGCCTCGGCAGAGGCCTCCTTGAAACTATCTCCCAAGGGGTGCTTAAGTCCAACCCTAACGCTGGCAACCGAACTGACAATACGACATGAGATCAGATTGGCGCCATTTCTGCTTACTGTTTCCTCGGCATTTTCACAGGGATAGCCAGCGACCACACCACTCAATGTATCGGCTGCCACCAAGGCGGCATTATCGGCGATACCCTGCAGTCTGACCTCCTGACGGGCAAACTGCAGCCCAAAAGCCAGGACCGTAGAACTGACCGAGATGCCGGCGAGCAACATTACGAGCAGGGTCGCTGCG
>JALQVB010000004.1:20071-28847 GCA_023260495.1 Aquiluna sp. | reverse complement strand
TCAATCAAGTCCGCCACTGGCTCTGGATCTCAAAGGCTCTACTCGTTCCGCGACATTCTTGTGCTGAAGCTGGTAAAGCGACTATTGGACACCGGAGTCTCGCTACAGCAGATTCGTATCGCTGTCGAGCAGCTGCACGCTGCCGGTATTTCAGATTTGACCAACACCACCCTGATGAGCGATGGCGCCAGGGTTTATCTCTGCACGTCACAAGATGAGGTGATTGACCTTCTCGGCCAGGGTCAGGGCGTATTCGGAATTGCAGTTGGCAGGGTACTGCGCGAAGTAGAGGCCACCCTAGTTGACTTTGCCGCAGAAGAGCTGCAGATCCAGGACGAGTTGGCCGCTCGCAGAGCTAGGAAGATTTCCTAGAAAACCAGCGACGCTTTTTTCTGCGCCTTGATTGTGGTGCAACTTCTTGAACTTCAACATTGACGAGCTCGCCAAGATCGCCCTGTCCACGCATTGAGCGATCAACCACACCAACCCGAGATCGCTTATCGGCATTATTTTCGAGGTCGCTTATAGCTCCGGCCAAAAGCCAGTCAAATCCCTTGGCAACCTCACCGGCACCCTCGGCCGGCCATGAGTGTATTGGTCTGGCAGCACCGGTCGACTGCTGAACGGCGGCTCGCTCTTCGAAGTAGGGCATCAGAAGCTGCTCGCCAAACATCTCTTTGAGTTCGCGGATGCGGTACTCGTGCTCATGCGACTGGGGCCGAAGGCGATTGACCACAACGCCAAGCAGTTGGAGCCTTGGTGAAAGTTTTGCAGAAATTTCGACGATCGCTTTGCGAGCGCGGTCCGCAGCAATTACCGAATAAAGAGCGGGCTCGGTTACTAAAACAACTCGATCAGAAGCAACCCAGGCCGTTCTGGTGAGGGCGTTGATGGAGGGTGGTGTGTCAATCAGCACCATGTCGTAGCGGTCCTCAAGCTGAGCCAAGACTTCCTCGAGCTTCCAAACGTCCGACACAGACGGGGCCGGGTTGTCCAGCAGCAGCGATCTGGGAGAGCCCACCAGCACATCGATGGTGGCGGTAGAGGACCAGCCGGAACTCACGATAGCTCGCTCAACAATGTGCGGTTTCGGGTTTGCCAACACCTCGGCGATCGAATTTCCTTTGTCAGCCGGAGCCGCTAGGCCACTGGTTGCATCACACTGCGGATCTAGGTCGACAACCAGTGTTCTAAGGCCTCGGTTCAGTGCAGCTGATGCCAGCCCCAAGGCAACCGTGGTCTTACCAACCCCGCCCTTTAGGGAGCTCACACTCAGAACATGCATTGGAATAGGCTACCCTTTTATAAGCCGCCGACCGACTAGGCGGGCGACATTTCAGCGAGGTTCCATGTTCAAAAAAATTCTCGTAGCCAACCGTGGCGAGATTGCAGTGCGTGCATTTAGGGCTGCCTATGAAATTGGAGCCAGCACGGTTGCCGTCTACCCATTTGAGGATCGGAATTCGGTTCACCGCCTCAAAGCCGACGAGGCCTATGAGATTTCAGCTGAGGGCTCACCAGTTCGCGCATATCTGAGTGTTGAAGAAATGATTCGGGTTGCCAGGGCGGCTGGAGCGGACGCCATTTATCCCGGTTATGGCTTCCTGAGTGAAAACCCAGATTTAGCCAGGGCTGCCAAGGCTAATGGCATTACTTTTGTTGGGCCCGCCGCCGAGATTCTGGAGCTTGCCGGTGACAAGGTGAACGCCAAGGCAGCCGCGATTCGTGCTGGGGTTCCGGTGTTGGCTTCCACCGAATCCTCCGATGATGCCAAGACTCTTATTGCCCAGGCCGATGGCATTGGTTTCCCGCTATATGTCAAGGCAGTTGCCGGCGGTGGCGGTCGCGGTATGCGAAAGGTCGATTCGGCAGCTGAGTTGCCGGCAGCCCTAGAGGCGGCCATGAATGAGGCCGGTAGTGCCTTTGGAGATGCCCGAGTGTTCTTGGAGCAGGCAGTTATTCGCCCCAGGCACATTGAGGTCCAGATTCTGGCCGACACCCACGGCAATATCATCCACCTGCACGAGCGCGACTGCTCGATTCAGCGCAGGAACCAGAAAGTTGTGGAAATTGCTCCAGCCCCCAAGCTTGACGACGAACTGCGACAGCAGCTATTCAAGGACGCCATCAGCTTCGCCAGCGAGATTGGCTATCAGAACGCTGGAACCGTTGAGTTCCTGATCGAGACCGCCGGCCAGAACGCCGGCAAGCACGTCTTTATCGAGATGAATCCTAGAATCCAGGTGGAGCACACGGTCACCGAGGAGGTGACCGATGTTGACCTTGTGCAGTCTCAGCTTCGCATTGCAGCGGGGGAGACGCTAGCGGAACTTGGTCTTTCCCAGGAGTCGATTAAGCCGCACGGCTTCGCACTGCAGTGCCGCATCACCACCGAGGATCCTGCCGCTGGCTTCCGCCCAGACACCGGCATGATCACCACCTACCGTTCGCCCGGAGGTGCTGGCATCCGGCTCGATGGCGGTACGGCATCGACTGGAGCCGAGGTTTCCCCTCACTTTGACTCGATGCTGGTGAAGTTGATAACCCGCGGCCGCGATTTCCGCAGTGCGGTGGACCGCGCTAAGCGTGCCCTAGCGGAGGTCCGCATTCGTGGAGTTGCCACCAACATCAACTTCCTGCAGGCCGTTTTGGACGATGAGACCTTTGCCTCCGGCGAGCTCTCCACCCACTTCATCGACGAGCGGCCGGAGCTACTGCAGGCTAGAGTCTCTCGTGACCGGGGTACCAAGGTGTTGCAGTGGCTTGCCGAGGTGACCGTGAACAAGCCCTACGGGGAGCGAAACGGCCGCATTGATCCAGCCTTGAAGCTGCCGAAGCTTGACTTGGAAACCGCACCGACCCCTGGCACCAAGCAGCTGCTCGATGAGCTTGGTCCAGAAAAGTTTGCAGCCTGGATGCGCGAACAGCAGAGGGTGCTTGTGACCGATACCACGTTCCGAGACGCGCACCAGTCGCTGCTTGCCACCAGGGTTCGCTCTAAGGATCTCGTTGCCGCTGTGCCTTACGTGTCGCGTGTGACTCCGCAGCTCTTGTCTATCGAGGCCTGGGGCGGTGCGACCTACGATGTTGCGCTGCGCTTTTTGGGCGAGGACCCTTGGGAGCGCCTTGCCGAGCTTCGGGCACAACTTCCCAACGTCGCGATTCAGATGCTGCTGCGCGGCCGCAACACCGTTGGCTACACCCCATATCCAACTGAGGTAACCGACGCCTTTGTGGCCGAGGCAGCCAGCACAGGCATCGATATTTTCCGAATCTTCGACGCACTCAATGACGTCAATCAGATGGAGCCGGCCATCCGGGCGGTTCGTGAGCAGACTGGGTCAATTGCCGAAGCAGGAATTAGCTACACCGCAAACCTCAGCGATCCAAACGAGAAGCTCTACACGCTCGACTACTACCTGAAGTTGGCCGATCGCATGGTTGAGGCTGGCGCGCACGTGCTTGCCATCAAGGACATGGCTGGTCTGCTAAGACCTGCAGCCGCTGCCACCTTAGTGACCGCCCTTCGCGAACGCTTTGACTTGCCGGTACACCTGCACACCCACGACACCGCGGGTGGCCAGTTGGCCACCCTGTTGGCTGCCGTCGATGCTGGCGTTGACGCTGTAGATGTTGCCAGTGCGCCAATGGCTGGTACCACTTCCCAGCCCTCGATGTCTGCCCTGGTTGCAGCGCTTTCCAACACCGAGCGCGATACCCAAATTGATCTCGATTCGGTGACTGACCTTGAGCCATATTGGGAGGCAGTCCGCGGCGTCTACGCCCCGTTCGAGTCCGGCCTTGCCGGTCCCACCGGTCGGGTTTACCGCCACGAGATTCCAGGTGGCCAGCTATCCAATCTGAGGCAGCAGGCGATTGCCCTCGGTCTGGGCGATCGCTTCGAACTGGTCGAAGAGATGTATGCCGCAGCCAACAAGATGCTGGGACGCCCACCTAAGGTGACGCCATCGTCCAAGGTTGTTGGCGATCTAGCGCTTCATCTAGTCGCCGTCGGTGCAGACCCTGCCGATTTCGAGGCAAACCCTGAGAAGTACGACATCCCAGACTCGGTGATTGGCTTCATGGCGGGCGAACTCGGAGATCTTCCAGGAGGCTGGCCAGAACCGTTCAGGAGCAAGGTGCTGGCCGGTCGCAAGGTTGACATCTCCATCACCCCAATCTCTGCCGAGGACAAATCCGCCCTGGATTCTGCTGACGCCTCAGTGCGAAGAAGCAAGTTGAACCAGCTGCTGTTCCCAGCTCCAACCAAGGAGTTTGAGCGCGTTCGGGCAACCTACGGCAGCCTGAACAACGTCGCTACCATCGACTACCTTTACGGGTTGGACCCTGAGGTTGAACACGTTGTCGAGCTGCGCAAGGGTCTACAGCTCTTCGTTGGTCTAGAGGCCATCGGTGAGGCTGATGCCAAGGGCTTCCGCACAGTCATGGCAAAGCTAAATGGGCAACTTCGCCCAGTCACGGTTCGCGACCACAGCGTCACCGTGGCGGAGTCGAGCGCGGAAAAGGCTGATCCAAATAACCCAGGGCATGCTGCAGCGCCATTCACCGGCGTTGTGACGCCGAAGGTTGAGGTTGGTGCTCAGGTTGCCGCTGGTGAACCAATCGCTTCCATTGAGGCTATGAAAATGGAGGCGACGATTGCCGCACCTGTAGCCGGCAAGGTTGTTAGACTCGGCGTCGCTGGACCCACCCCGGTTGAGGGTGGCGACCTTATTGCCGTCATCGAATAGAGGAACATGTCGCAGGAAAAAGATGACTTCGCCTCGGGGGAGAATACCGACTTTTCGGACCTGGAACTAGATCCGGAGACGGGAAGAATCGTTGCGATAGCTGCCGAGGCAGAGCAGATTGCCATTGCTCCTGACATCTTCCAGGAGTCCGAACCAGCTGCGATGCTTAACGCCGATCGTCTGCTGCGCGATGAGGCTAGGCCAAGGGTTATCCCGGAAACATTTTGGCGAAAGGTCCTTTACAAAATCACCTTTGGCAAGTTGAACCTCGGAGATAACAAAAGGGTCCTGGCTCGCAGATCGCTAGATGCGCGAATCAATGCGGTGATTCCAGGTGGCACGAAATTCGTACCGGTGCTGACGCGCAAGGGTGGGGTGGGCAAGACCACCATCACAACACTTATCGGTATGGCCATGTCAACCGCTCGTGAAGACCGAATTCTTGCAATTGACGCCAATCCGGATCGCGGAACCCTAGCCGAGCGGATTGAGCAGAAAACTGACTACACCGTGCGCGACGTGGTCAAGCGAGCTGGCGGCATCAACTCCTTCAGTATCTTCAGCGACTTCGTCTCCAGGGACAAGACCAGGCTGGACGTTCTGGCATCGGATACCGATCCAATGCTGTCGGAGGCATTCAATGAGGGCGATTACAACGTCGTCGCCGACATCGCTTCGCGCTACTACAGCGTGTGCCTCACAGACTGCGGAACGGGTATCGTGCACAGCGTGATGCGGGCCATTCTGCTGCGGGCAGACGGTCTTGTCATTGTCTCGGGCGGCTCTGTAGATGAGGCCAAGTTGGCCAGTGAGACCCTAACCTGGCTGGAATCCAACGGTTTTGGCGAGCTCGTTAAGAACTCGATTGTGGCTCTAAACACCGCAACCTATGGCACGCAGTTGGTGAAGATTGATGAGATTGAGTCTCACTTCAAGACTCGGGTTCGAGCAGTGGTCCGGGTTCCATATGACCCAATGCTGGCCGCAGGTGCTCAGATTCAGTTTGACAAGCTGCACCCTGCCACCAGGCAGGCAGCCCGAGATCTCGCGGCCTTGGTCGTAGACGGGTTAGTGGCTTGAGTGTTCGGGAGATTCGTCTATTTGGCGACCCGGTGCTGAAGAGCGCTTGCGACCTGATAGGCGACCCCGCGAAGGCTGCCGGCCTGATTCAAGATCTGATTGACACCACCTCACTGCCTGGACGAGCTGGGGTGGCAGCGAATCAAATTGGTGTCGGGTTGCGGGCCTTTGCTTACAACGTCGATGGCGAAATCGGCTATCTGATTAATCCAACAATTCTTGAACTCTTTGGTGAAAAACTTGAAATTGACGAGGGCTGCCTGTCGGTGCCCGGCCTCTGGCACAAGACACCAAGATACGAGCATGCACGGGTGCAGGGGCAACAGCTCGACGGCTCGGTGATTGAGATCGTCGGCTCTGGGCTGCTGGCTCAGGCGCTACAGCATGAATGTGACCATCTCGAAGGCCTGCTTTACCTGGACCGCCTAACCCCGGAGGAGCGCAAGCTTGCTATGCGCTCGCTCCGAGAGCAAGAGTGGTTTAGGCGTTAGCGTAAATACGGTCTACCTGAAGGGTGAAGTCCTTCAGTACCTGACCACGCTTAATCTTCAGTGATGGCGTCAGGTGTCCTGAGGCCTCGGTCAGCTCCACGTCCAGAATCTCAAAGGCGCGAATCTGCTCGGCCTGGGAGAACTTCTTGTTCACCGCATCTACGGCTACCTGCAGCTCCTCCCTGATCTTCGGGTGCTTGGCAGCCTCGGCCAGCGTCAGCTTCTCGGTAATTCCATTTTGCTCGAGCCAGACTGGGACCATCTCTGGATCCAGAGAAATCAAAGCTGCGATAAACGGTTTCGCGTCACCAATCACTACAACCTGCCCGATTAGCGGGTGAGCGCGTAGTGGGTCCTCAATTGGGGCTGGAGGAACATTCTTACCTCCGGCGGTCACCAGGATTTCCTTCTTGCGGCCAGTGATGGTTAGGAAGCCGTCCTCGTCCAGCTCACCAATGTCACCTGAGCGGAACCAGTCGCCCTCGAATGCTTCTCGTGTGGCGGCTTCGTTACGCCAGTAACCGCGCATCACATTGATGCCGCGCAGCCACACTTCGCCGTCGTCCGCAATCTTGATGCCGGTACCGGGCAGGGCACGGCCTACCTTGCCAATTTTTTGCCAGCTCACTCGGCCAATTACGGCAGCTGCAGCCGTTTCGGTCAGACCGTAGCCTTCCAGCACGATCAGGCCGATGCCGCGGAAGAAGTGGCCCAGGCGCTCACCCAGTGGCGCACCACCGCTGATGGCATAGCGAACCTTGCCACCCATGGCGTGACGAAGCTTGCTGTAGACCAACTTGTCAAAGACGGTGTGCTTGAGTTTCAAGGCGAATGCCGGACCCTCCTTGGTGTCAAGTGCCTTCGAGTAGTCAATAGCGACCTGCGCGGCGGTGCGGAAGATTTTGCCCTTGCCGCCAGCTTCGGCCTTGAGTTCGGCGTTGTTATAGACCTTTTCGAACACCCTGGGGACGGCAAGCAAGAAGCTGGGCTGATAGCCAGGCAGTTCCGCACCCACGGTCTTGGTGTCGGGCAGGTGGCCAACTTTGATGCCTGCATAAACGCAGAGCACTGCCACGTAGCGGCCAAGGATGTGAGCCAGTGGCACAAATAGGAGTGTGGTCTGCTTGTCGTTTGCGATCTCCGGGATCTCGAGCGCTGCATTCTTGCAGTGGTCGACGAAGGACTTGTGGGTCAGCTCGCAACCCTTCGGGTTTCCTGTGGTTCCCGAGGTGTAGACGATGGTTGCAAGATCAGACATTTCGGCATTCGATCGCGCCACCTCAAGGTCGGGGTCAGAAATCTTGGCACCAGAGGTGTGCAGTTCTGTGAAGTCTGAAGACTCAATGCGCCAGACGCTGTTCACACGAGGCAGTTTGCCGCGAATCTCTTCGAAGCGCGCCATGTGCTCATCGTTTTCAACGAACAGGGCGACGGCGTCTGAGTCAGAGAGAATCCACTCCATCTGACTGGGGGAGGAGCTCTCGTAAATTGGAACAACAACAGCCCCGGCGAACCAGATTGCGAAGTCGATCATCGTCCACTCGTAACGGGTCCGAGACATTAGGGCAACAGCCTGACCAGGCTTGATGCCGGCAGCAATGAGCCCCTTGGCTAGCGTCTTTACTTCATCCAGAAACTCAGCGGAAGTGACATCCTTCCAGGTTCCGTCCGCAGCCTTCTTGCTGAAAAGCGCGTGGTTGGGATTGTGAGCTACTCGCTCGAGCAGTAGATCGGTGGAATTTAAGTTGGCCGGTGATTCAACCAGGACTGGCACATCGTAGGACTTCATCGGTCACTCTCCTTTGAATGAATGAGGTCTATTGTGCCATTAAATGACTGTCAAATTTGAGGACTTAGTCCCGCTTAGTTTGGGTTTTTCGGAAGATGCCCAAGGCCATAAACTTTTCTAATTGAACGCAGGAGCAATAGTTGTTTTCCATTGGCATTGACATAGGCGGAACCAAGATCCTCGGAGCCGTCGTTAGCGAGGGTGGACAGGTTGTCCGCGAGCTGCGCGTGGCATCACCGGCGAGTGATCCAGATGCCATGGTCACCGAGGTTGCCGCGCTAATTGAGCAATTGTCCACGGAGCACGACATCGCTGCAATCGGAGTGGCAGCAGCAGGCTTCATGGATAAGCAGCGAGAAACAATTTTGTATGCGCCTAATTTGAACTGGCGCAACGAACCGCTCCGCGAGCGCCTGGTGAAGCGGGTCGGCCGAGATCTGATAATCGAAAACGATGCCAACGCAGCAGGCTGGGCAGAATTCCGTTTTGGAGCGGCCAAGAACCAGAACTCGATGGTCATGCTCACCCTTGGCACCGGAGTCGGCGGTGCAATCGTGAATGACGGTCAGCTAATGAGCGGTGGATTTGGTATCGCAGCCGAGCTTGGGCACATCACCGTTGTGAACGACGGGGAGCTTTGCGGATGCGGTAGGCGCGGATGTCTT
>JALQVB010000004.1:0-20061 GCA_023260495.1 Aquiluna sp. | reverse complement strand
ACGCGTCCGGAAGTGCACTGCTGCGCGAAGCCAAGAAGCTGGCTGATTCTGCAGATTCCAAAGGTGCAGTTCTCGCCGAGATTCGTGAGCAGGCCGGGAAGCTCAAGGGGGCGCAGGTGGAGCAGGCCATACTCGCTGGCGATCCAGGGGTGTTGGAGCTGGTGCAGGTTGCCGCCCGCCGGCTAGCCCAGGGCATGGCCTCAATAGTTGCTGTTTTGGACCCCGAGGTGTTTGTGATTGGTGGCGGGTTATCTGAACTAGGCGATGTGATTTTGGATCCAATTCGGTCAGAATTTGAGAATCAGCTGCCAGCAAAGGGCTTCCGCCCAGTGGCGGAAATCAGCCCCGCTTGGTTTTCTAACCATGCCGGTGTGGTTGGTGCGGCCGACTTGGCCATGCAACAAAGGTAAGCTTTAGGTGCAACTGGAGACGCCGTGACCTACCTGATTATTAAAAACTTCATCCTTGGCCCGATTCTGAACATTTTGTTCCGGCCTTGGATTCGTGGCGGCGAAAACATCCCGAAGCGTGGTGCGGCGATTCTGGCTTCGAACCACCTCTCATTCGTTGATTCAATTTTCCTGCCCTTGAAGGTGCGCCGTCCGGTCACATTCCTGGCCAAGAGTGATTACTTCACCGGCAAGGGCCTCAAAGGCGCCCTAGTCCGCTGGTTCTTCAAGTCCACCGGACAGCTCCCAATCGATCGCAGCGGTGGCAAGGCATCGGAGGATTCACTGAACACCGGCCTTGGGGTACTGGAGCGCAAGCTGCTGCTGGGAATCTATCCGGAGGGCACCCGCTCACCAGACAGCAAGCTTTATCGCGGCCGCACAGGTATTGCCCGTATGGTGCTGGAAGCCCGAGTTCCAGTAGTGCCAGTGGCAATGATTGACACCGACAAGGTCCAGCCCTTGGGTTCCAAATACCCGAAGATTCATCGAGTCGGCGTGCGCGTTGGGGAGCAGCTGGACTTCAGCCGTTTTGCCGGCATGGAGGGCGAGCGCGTTGTGCTGCGAGCGGTGACCGACCAGATCGTCTATCAGATCAAGCAGCTTTCCAATCAGGAATACAAAGATGTCTATGCGTCGACAATTCGTAACCGCATGGCTAGGCAGCAAGGCTAAGGAACAAACTACGTGAACAACTTTGGGCTAGATAACTACAAGAACCTCGAGGCGAAGCAGCAGCCAACCTGGGAAGACCCAGCAGCGCTTGCTCGCGTCCAGGATCAGCTCGGCAAGCTGCCGCCACTGGTATTCGCCGGTGAGGTGGACACGCTGCGCGCTCGGCTCGCCGAGGCCGCCTCGGGCAATGCCTTTTTGCTGCAGGGTGGCGACTGCGCCGAGACATTCGCCGACGCAACGGCCGACAGGATTCGCAACCGAATCAAGACTGTGTTGCAGATGGCAGTTGTTCTGATGTATGGCTCTTCGTTGCCGGTAGTGAAGATGGGCCGCATGGCAGGGCAGTTCGCGAAGCCGCGCTCCTCTGACACCGAGACTCGTGACGGAGTTACTCTTCCGGCCTACCGCGGTGATGCCGTGAACGGCTACGAATTCACCGAGGAATCCCGCCGTCACGATCCAAACCGACTGCTAGACGCCTACAACACTTCGGCAAGCACCTTGAATTTGATTCGAGCCTTCACCACCGGTGGTTTTGCCGATCTGCGCGAGGTGCACCAGTGGAACCGCGGCTTTACCGACAACCCGGCAAATAAGCGCTACGAGTCAATCGCGGGTGACATTGATCGGGCGATGCGTTTCATGGAGGCCTGCGGAGTTGACTCTGCGGAGCTGCGCACAACTGAGTTCTTTGTATCTCACGAGGGCTTGCTGTTTGACTACGAGCGTCCGCTAACTCGCATCGATTCCCGCACCGGAACTCCGTATGTCACCAGTGGTCACTTTATTTGGGTCGGCGAGCGAACCAGGCAGCTGGAAGGTGCTCACATTGACTTCTTCTCCAAGGTCCGAAACCCAATTGGTGTGAAGCTGGGCCCGACCTCATCGGTTGATGACGTGCTGGCTCTGATTGACAAGCTGGACCCAGAGCGCGAGCCTGGCCGTCTCACCCTGATTTCCCGAATGGGTGCAGGCAAGATTCGGGATGAGCTGCCAAAGCTCGTAGAGGCAGTTCGGGATTCCGGCGCAACCCCGCTGTGGATTACCGACCCGATGCACGGAAATGGCATCACCACCAAGAATGGCTACAAGTCCCGCCGTTTCGACGATGTGATGGATGAGGTAGCCGGCTTCTTCGAGGTGCACAGAGAGCTCGGTACTCACCCGGGTGGACTGCACGTTGAGCTCACCGGCGATGACGTGGCAGAGTGCCTTGGTGGCTCTGAGCAAATCGATGAGAGCACCCTGGAAGAGCGCTACGAGTCGGTGTGCGACCCAAGACTGAACCATATGCAGTCACTTGAGCTGGCCTTCTTGGTTGCCGAGCAGCTTGTTCAGACCGCCAGGAGCAAGGGTGATAACTGATCGCGTTGAGTCTTGGCTAACTCTGGACCAAGCGGCCGAGCTGCTCGGCCTCTCGGCGTCCAAGGTGCGTCGGCTTATTGAAGAGTTAGTTCTCTTTGCCGTCAAGATTGAGGGCAAACTGGCAATACCCGCTGACATCATCGTTGACGGACAGCCGTTGAGTTCAATTCGCGGAACCTTGATTCAGCTGCACGACCTGGGGTTAAGTGACAGCGAGGCCATCGAGTGGCTCTATCAAGACAACGATATCTTGGGTGAAATGCCCATTGCCGCACTTCTCAAGGGACACAAGGCGCCGGTCCGGCGAGCGGCTCAGGCGCTCGGCTAGCTGTTTCGGCGAATCACCTTTTCCGCTAGCGCACTCAGCATTTTTCGGCCCTGATCGCTAACTTCCAGCTGCGCCAGCGCCTCTATGGCACGCTGCGAGTGTTCGTGAATTAGCCGCTCGGTCTTGTCCAGTGCACCGGACTCCTCAATCGTGCATCGCAAGAACTCAAGCTGCTCGTCCTCCATTTCGGAGTCGCCGAGCAGTTCGTCAAATAGGTTTGCCACCGAACTGGGCAGTGTCTCTAATGCCAGACCAACCAGCACGGTGCGCTTTCCTTCTTTGAGATCATCGCCCGCAGGCTTCCCAGTCACCTCGGGATCACCAAAAACTCCAAGAACATCGTCCCG
The DNA here is from genome assembly GCA_023260495.1 of Aquiluna sp. Classification (GTDB taxonomy): domain Bacteria; phylum Actinomycetota; class Actinomycetes; order Actinomycetales; family Microbacteriaceae; genus Aquiluna. The sequence continues at coordinate 16,897 of JALQVB010000004.1, read as the reverse complement.
CAACTGGAAGGCCAGTCCCAGCGGAATACCGAAATCGCTCAGGGCCCGCAAGGATCCGGTATCAGCGCCGGCAAGCGCGGCGCCAATCAGCAGCGGCGCCTCCAGAGAATATTTGGCAGTTTTGTAAAGCATTACTCGGTTTGCAATCGCCACGGCCTGGTTCCGCGGCCGAGTGGGGGCCGCGTTTTCCTCTAAGACGTCAAGGTACTGACCGGCCATGACCTCAAAGCGCATCTGCGAGAACTGATCGCGACAGCTAATTTCATTTTCCAGCGGCACCTCGGCAAAAGCAGCTCCAAAAATCTCCGAGCTCCAGGCCAGCATTAGATCGCCGGTGAGTACTGACCCGGCGGCGCCAAAACGCTCTGCCGAGCCGCGGAAGGCCTTGTCTTGATGCAGCTTTTCGAACCGCTTGTGAATAGCTGGTTGTCCGCGACGGGTATCGGATTGGTCCAGAAGGTCATCATGCACCAGCGCAGCGGCATGGAACATTTCTAGGGCTGCAGCTATCCCGACGATGGGCGAATCCAGCGTTAGCTCATCCTCAGAGATCTCGCTCGGAAGGTGACCGGCCCAGCTCCAAAAGGCGAACAGTGCCCGAAACCTCTTGCCGCCAGAGAGCAGCGATTGGGTGTAGTCGATTATCGGGACTAAATCCTCAGAGATCTCAACCAGGTCTCTTCGCTTGTCATCACAGAAGTCATCAAGCTTCTGCTGGACAAGTTTTAGCAGGAAATCTTGAGCCATGCGGGATAGCCTAGCGGCTCATCGCTGTTTACAATTAAGTAGGAAATGGAGAGCTAATGGCACTATCCGAACACGAACAGCGCATGCTGGAGGAGATGGAGCGCAACCTGTTGGCTGAGGATGCCTCGCTGGCATCCAAGGTGAATCAGGTTGGGAAGACCTCCAATCGCAACGCGGGCAAGTTGGTCGCGGGCGTTCTCACCATGGTGGCCGGTCTTGGCCTGCTGATTTTCGCAGTGATGATCCAGTTGGCATTTTTTGGAGTGATCGCTTTCCTAGTTATGGTGATGGGCCTGGTTATAGCTTCCAGCAATTTCAAGCTTCCGTCGCTACCCAAGCCCACTAATAACGGCAGCTTCTTCGAGGACCGTTGGAACCAAAGGTTCAACGGCGACCAGTAACCGCCAGAAACTTCGATCAACCCCCGCTCAAGCGGGGGTTTTTTCTTGTCCAAATTGTGATAAAAATGGTTGGGAAATCAAGCAAAGTGGAGCAAAGTGGAGTAAAGTGGAGGAAGAGCTAGCGAAAGGGGAAGATGATGCTCTTAGGCACTCACACCCCCAAGCTGGATGAAAAGGGTCGATTGATCCTTCCCGCCAAGTTCCGCGATGAGTTATCTGAAGGTGTTGTCATCACCCGCGGCCAAGAGCGCTGCCTTTACGTCTTTTCCAAGAGTGAATTTGCCTCAGTGCACGAGAAGATCCGCCAGGCACCCGTCACCTCAGAGGATGCCCGCAAGTACCTTCGTGTTTTTCTTTCCGGAGCTACCGATGACCAGCCAGATAAGCAGGGTCGAGTGCTACTGCCGCAGCTATTGCGCGAGTACGCAGGCCTGCAAAAGGAACTGGTAATCATCGGAGTCGGCTCCAGGGCCGAGATTTGGGATGCCGCCAGCTGGCAGAACTACCTTGCCAACAATGAGGAAACCTTTGCTACTCAGGCGGAGGAGGTGATTCCCGGACTGTTCTAATCCTGTGCTCTGGCCCCTGGCCGAGCCCGGCTTTCTTCCCCTAAGTCGGACCCCATGAAAACCAAGCTCATGGATTCGGACAGGGACCAGGGTGCAGGAACCAAAGTCGATGAAGACCATGAAAAACACACACTCCGAGATTCACCGCCCAGTAATGCTGGACCGCTGCGTAGAGCTTCTGCGGCCGGCACTAGGTGGCCAACGCCCCGTAGTGATTGATGCAACCCTAGGCCTAGGCGGTCACACCGAAGAGATCCTGCTTCAGAACCCGAACGCAATTGTTTTGGGTATTGATCGCGATCCCAAGGCGCTTGAGCTAGCGGCGGAGCGCCTAGCACCCTATGGTGAGCGGTTTCACGGTGTGTTGGCAACCTACGACCAGATTCCTCAGATTTTGGCGGAACTCGGGCTGGAGGGCATCGACGGAGCATTGTTCGATCTGGGTGTCAGCTCGATGCAGCTGGACCGAGCCGATCGCGGCTTTGCCTACGCCCAAGATGCGCCACTGGACATGCGCATGAACCAGCAGCAGGGACAAACGGCAGCTGACCTGCTGCAAGAGCTGTCCGAGGCTGAGCTGATTCGGATCTTCAGGGAGCTCGGCGAAGAGCGCTTTGCCGGTCCGATTGCCCGCGAAATTGTTACTCAGCGCGCTAAGTCTCCGATCACGACCAGCCAGCAACTGAACCAAATCGTTGAATCGGTGGTGCCGAGAGTGCCGGGCAAGCAGTCTGGACACCCAGCAAAGCGCGTCTACCAGGCACTTCGCATTGCGGTGAACGATGAGCTTGAGATTCTGCGCCGGGCAATTCCTGCGGCAATTGAGGTGCTGCGACCAGGTGGTCGCATCGTAGTGATGTCTTACCACTCGCTGGAGGACGCAATTGTGAAGGCAGTGTTCCAGGAGCAGGCAAGCTCGAGCACCCCAATCGAACTGCCAATAGAGCTTCCCGGCACCGGCGCAAAGCTCAAGGTGCTAACTCGCGGAGTCGAGCGCGCGACCGAAATCGAACTTTCTCAAAACCCAAGAGCTGCATCTGCAAGGTTGCGTGCGGCAGAAAAGCTGGAGGATCGCTGATGCGAGTAATGATGTTGAGTGCACAGGATGCCCGCAAGCTAAGACCGAGCATGCTTGCCGGTGCGATCTTGATCATAGGCATCATCGTGGTCTACCTGGTGCAGCTTGCGTTGAACATGATTCTGACCCAGGACGCCTACTATCTGCGTGAGCTCAAGATTGAGCGCAAGGCGCTGAGCACCGAGGTGGCAATCATTCAGGAAGAGGTTGATTCGCTAGCCTCACCACAGAATCTAGCCGACGCCGCAAACCGCCTGGGCATGGTGGCTAATCCATCATCTGTCCTATTGGACATTGAAAAGGACCGCATCTTTGGCACACCAGAGCCGGTAAGCGCTGAGAACGCCGTTGTGGCAAGCGCCAACCTGGTGGCCAACTCGGCGCTCGGTGCAACCACCGAATTCACCGCAAGCTCAATTGCAGCAACTGGCTTTGAAGTAAGTGTCACAACCAGCCAAGCAGGTTCCTCTGAAGTAGCTTTGGTCAATGGCCGCATTCCGGCTTCACCAACTAGGTAGGTAGTAATGGGCAATCACGCAGCGATGACGCGGCGACTGAGTGCCTTCGTCCTGGTACTCGTGGTGCTGGTGGGTGCCCTGGGCTACCGTCTGGTTGATTTTCAGGTAGTTCGCGCTGATGAAATCCAGGAAAAGTCACTAGAGCGCAGAAGCCAAACTCAGATTCTGCGGGCACTACGTGGTGACATTCTGGATGCCAACGGGGAAGTATTGGCCAGAACCGTATTCCGCTATGACGTCAACGCCGCACCGAAAAACGTCGGGCCGGTCTATCGCCTGGAGGATGGGGTCAGGACCGAGTATTCCGTTGAGGCGATCGCAATGGAGCTTGCTCCGCTACTGGGGCTAACCGTTGAGGATTTGCTAGCCAAGCTCGCGGGCAATTCTGAGTACTCGAGCCTTGCCCGCAGAGTCGATTCGGCCACTTATGACCAGATCAAGTCGCTCGGTGTGCCATGGATTTATTTCGACCAACTTTCCGACAGGCTGTATCCAAACGGAGCGGTCGCCGGAAACCTGATCGGCTTTGTCTCTTCGGACGGAACTCCGCTAGCCGGATTGGAGCGCCAGTACAACACCTGCCTGGCGGGAGTGGATGGGCAGGAGACCTATGAGCGTTCGGCTGAGGGCGTGCGCATCCCAACCTCAAACATCACCACGCAGCCAACTCAGGACGGGGGCAACCTCAATCTCACGATTGATTCCAACCTGCAGTTTTTTGCTCAGCAGGTGCTGGCCGACACGGTTGATGAGCTGAATGCCCAGTGGGCCAGCGCGATTGTTGTTGAGGTAGAGACCGGCAAGATTCTGGCCGCCGCCGAGGCGCCCTCGGTGGATCCAAATAACCCGGCCGCCTCCGATGCTGACAACCGAGGCAGCAAGATTATTCAGTTTGCCTTTGAGCCAGGCTCAATTATGAAGGCCATCTCCACATCGATGGTTTTGGATACCGGGACCGCGGACGAATACGACACGGTTACGGCACCTGATCGACTGCCCCTGGACTATGGCGAATTTATCAAGGACAGCTTCGGGCATGATGACTTCGAGTTGAGCTTGGCCGGTGTGCTGCGCTATTCCTCGAACACCGGAATCTACGGCTTCGGCATCCAGATCGACAAAGAGACTCGCTACAACTACCTGCAGAAGTATGGCTTCGGTTCCACTACCGCGTTGAATTTTGAGGGTGAGAGCTCCGGCATTTTGCATCCGGTGGAGGACTGGACCTACTCGGACAACTACACCCACCTGTTTGGGCAGGGTATCGCCGTCACCTCGCTGCAGATGGCCTATGCCTATCAGGCGATCGCCAACGGAGGAGTCAGGCTCGATCCGATGCTGGTAGAGAGCTGCACCAGCCCCGATGGTGAGCTGCTTTATGTTCCGCAACAGAACGCCACCAGAGTTGTTTCCGAGGCCACCGCAGATCTAAACCTGCTGCTGATGGAGAAGGTCGTGGAATTCGGTGGTGTTGGAAAGACCGCAGCGGTTCCCGGTTATCGAGTTGCCGGCAAGACAGGAACCGCAGAGATCCGCGAGGGCGTTGGTTACGGTGATCGCTACGCCATCTCGTTCTACGGAGTCGCTCCCGTGGAGAATCCCAAGTTTGTGGTCGGAGTCACGATCTATAAGCCGGAGGGTGTAACCAACTCGGCCAAGGCCACACCGCCTTTCAAGGCCATCATGAGTCAAGCTCTCAAGCACTACCGTGTGCCGCCATCCACCACCGTTTCGCCGGACTACATTCCATCGAATCGCTACGGTGAGCCAGGTGCCTAGGCTTTCATCCCTGGCTCAGCAGTTCCATCTAGAGCTGCATTCCGAGAGTGACCCAGAGATATCCGAAGTTGCCATAACGGCTCAGTTCGTGAAGCCAGCTGCGCTTTTTATTGCCGTCGCTGGCGCAAAGCACCACGGCCTTGATTTTCTCGATCAAGCAATTGGTTCGGGTGCGGTGGCGCTGCTAACCGACCGCGCCGGAGACTATGAACTACCAACCCTGGTGCACCCAAACCCCAGGGAAATTGCGGGGGAGTTAGCAGCCGCTGTTTATGGCACTGAGGCAAGTGAACTGTTTGCTGTCACTGGAACCAACGGAAAAACCTCCACGAGCTATTTCCTGAGACGTCTGCTTATCGCAGCCGGGAGACCAGCCGGCTTGATTTCATCGGCCGAGCAGATCATCGGTGAACAGGTTCAGTCGGCCGAGCTCACCACCCCCGAGGCGCCAAGGCTGCATCAACTGCTTTACCAGATGCGAGCTGCTGGGGAATCAAGTTGCGCGCTGGAGGTGTCAGCTCAGGCGCTGGTGCGGAACCGGGTGGATGGTCTGGGGTTTGTGGTTTCCGGGTTCACCAACCTTTCGCGAGATCATCTAGACGATTTCGGAACTATGGAGAACTACCTCGCCGCCAAAGCCGAGTTGTTCAAGCCGGGCCGCAGCCAGTTGACGGTGATAAACATCGAGGATTCTTGGGGCCAGCAGTTATTCGATCTGGTTGACATCCCCAAGTTATCGCTGGGACCAGGCTGCGACTACGACTACTCATTTGACGGCGAGCTGCTCAGCATCAGTGGCGCTCAACAGCTAGTAATCAAATTTGGTGGCACCGCTCTGATGGCCAAAAATCTAGCACTGGCTGCGGTCATGCTGCTGGCAGCGGGAATCGATGTGCCTAATGGTTCTGAGGTGGAGCATGAGGTTCCCGGTCGACTGCAGCTGGTTAGCAGCAAGCGTCCTCATGTTTATGTTGACTACGCCCACACCCCAGCTGGTGTTGCGGCTGCGGTTGCAGAACTCAGAGGCCAGTATCCTCAGCTGACCGTTGTGCTGGGGGCGAGTGGCAATCGCGACAGGGGAAAGCGGGCCGAGATGGCCCTGGCTGCCGCACCGGCAGATTTGCTGGTTATCACCGACCAGCACCCCAGGGATGAGGACCCTGCCGAAATCCGATCCCAGCTGGTTGCGGCGGCGAAAGATAGCGGCATTGAATACATAGAGGTACCAGATCCAGCTGAGGCGATCGCGAGAGCGGTGGCGGCTACAGGCCCAGAGGGTGCGATTCTGTGGTGTGGACCTGGCCACCTGAAATACCGAGAAATCGCAGGGAAAAAGGTAGCCTTTGACGCGATCGCGATTGCCCAAGGAGAGTTGCTGTGATTGAGCTTTCGCTTGCGGATATTGCCGGCGCCGTTTCCGGTCAGCTGGTAGTCGGCGACCCTAATTTGCGAGTCTCGGGAATCGTCGACACCGACTCTAGAAAGCTCACTGCTGGTGGAATCTTCTTCGCCAAGCTGGGTGCGCACGAGAATGGCCACCGCTACCTGCCAGATTTGGACCAGCGTGGCATATCGCTGGCCATCGTCTCCGAGCCAAACCTGGAGCTATCGATCGCGCAAATATTGGTCCCCGATACCGTTGCCGCGCTAGCCAAGCTGGCTGAGTATGTGCTCAATCGAGTGCGAGAGCGTGGCGACCTCAAAGTCATCGGCATTACCGGATCGAACGGCAAGACTTCCACCCGAGCTATGTTGCAGGCGGCGCTTGAGCGCCAAGGAAAAACGATTGCGCCGGTTGATTCTTACAACAACGAGGTCGGCCTGCCGCTCACCGTCTTGAAGCTGCAGCTGGACAGTGAGTTTCTAATCTTGGAATACGGCGCCGCTGGACTTGGCAGCATCGAGCGCTTGGCACGTTGGTCTAGGCCCGACATCGGTGTTCAGCTAAAAGTTGGCATGGCTCATGCGGGAGAATTTGGCGGAATTGAGGTCACTGCCCGGATAAAGGCAGAGCTCATGGAATTCATCGGCTCTGCGGCGGTGCTGAACTTTGACGATCCGCGGGTTCGAGATTTTGCCTACTCTGGCAAACGACTGGGATTCGGTTTCGCAGATGATGCCCACGTGCGACTAATTAGCTCGCAGATTACCCTCGCCGGAACCGAGGTTGAGCTTGCGGTCGCTGGTGCTCGGTATTCGTCCCAGCTAAAGATTTTGGGAGAGCACCAGGCGATGAACTTGGCGGCGACTATTGCCGTGATTGATGAGCTCGGGCTTGATGTGTCCGATGCGCTTGCGGCAGTGTCCGAATTGGATATGGCAGAGCGCTGGCGGATGCAGCTACTGGAGTCGCCTGATGGCTATGCCGTAATCAACGACGCCTACAATGCATCACCTGATTCGATGCGGGCAGCGCTGCAGACCCTGGCAACCCTTGGTAGGCAGGGCCACCGCACGGTGGCCATTTTGGGCGAGATGGCAGAACTGGGGGAGTTCTCCAGCCAGGAACACGATGCCATCGGCCGACTGGTGGTGCGGCTCAACATCGACCAGCTCTTTGTTGTTGGCGCTAATGCCAAGCTGATTCACATGGGCGCCACCCAAGAGGGTAGCTGGGATGGCGAAAGTCAATTTATCGACTCAATCAACGGGGCTTTTGAGACGATCCGTGCCAAGCTAATGCCCGGCGATGTGGTTTTGGTAAAGGCCAGCAACATCGCGGGTTTGAGATTCCTCGGAGACGAATTGGCAGGTGTTGCATGAGAGCCCTTCTGACCGCAGGCGCTATCGCCCTCGCCTTCTCGCTGTTTGCGACCCCGCTCTTTATCAAGCTGTTCCGCAAATTGCAGTGGGGACAGTTCATTCGCGATGACGGACCCGAGGCTCACCACACCAAGCGCGGCACGCCAACCATGGGCGGCGTGGTAATCATTGCCGCCGCGGTCTCTGGATACCTACTTGGCAAGCTGGTCAACGGTGAAAGCCCAAGTGTCTCCGCGTTGCTGGTGATATTCATGATGGTGGGCTTGGGTCTGGTTGGATTCCTCGATGACTTCCTAAAGGTGCGCAATCAGCGCTCGCTCGGACTGGGCGGCTGGGCCAAAATTGCCGGACAGGCATTGGTAGCGGTTATCTTTGCGGTTTTGGCACTGCAATTCCCAGACGGCGACGGCCTGACGCCGGCTTCCACTCACATCTCGCTTTTCCGAGACCTTCCGCTTGACTTATTTGCCTGGGGATCGGTCATCGGTTTTGGGCTATTTACTATCTGGGTTTTTCTGCTGGTCGCGAGCTCCTCAAACGGGGTGAACATAGCCGATGGCCTCGACGGTCTGGCATCCGGCTCGACGATTTTTGCCATCGGCGCCTTTGTCGTGATCGGTTTTTGGCAATTCAACCAGTCCTGCGCCACAGCGGTAGAAAACGTGGCGGCCTGCTATCAGGTCCGTGATCCACTGGATTTGGCCGTGGTTTCGGCCGCAATAGTGGGTGCAGTGCTGGGCTTTTTGTGGTGGAACACCTCGCCGGCGCAACTATTCATGGGCGACACCGGTTCGCTCGCCCTGGGTGGCGCACTGGCGGCCCTTGCGGTGCTGAGCCGCACCGAGCTACTGCTTTTGTTGATCGGTGGAATCTTTGTCATAGTCACCGGCTCGGTGGTTATTCAGCGAGTCTTTTTCAAGCTAACCAAGTGGCGCACCGGCACCGGTAGGCGAGTGTTCCTCATGTCTCCGCTGCACCATCACTTTGAGCTCAAGGGTTGGGCCGAAATCACGATTGTGGTGCGCTTCTGGATCATCGCTGCGCTGTGCGTTGCCGCAGGTGTCGGGCTGTTCTACGTGGAATGGATTTATGGCATATGAGCCTGCCCAGCTCCTGGCACGCAGATTGGTCCAAGCTATCTGCTTTAGTACTCGGACTTGGTAAGTCCGGTTTCAGCGTTGTTGACACACTGACCGAGCTTGGCTGCAAGGCCGTTGCGGTTGGCGCCCAGGCTGAGCCGCAGCTCATAGAGCTGACAGAAGTAATCGGCGCCAAGTTCATCCCCAGCGAGGCGCCAGCGGTAATCGACGACCTCGGTTTCCGGCCAGATTTTGCCGTGGTCTCCCCGGGCTTCGCACCGGACCACCCGCTAGTTGTTGAACTGAGAGCGCGCGGCATTGAACTTTGCACAGATATCGATCTCGCCTGGCGGCTTCGGGACAAGGTGATTTCGAATCAGCGCTGGCTGGGGGTGACCGGAACCAACGGTAAGACTACGACCGTGGAACTGACAACCCACATGCTGCAGACCGCAGGGGTTAGAGCGGTTGCCTGCGGCAACATTGGCAATCCGATTCTTGATGCGGTTCGCGACCCGATTGGGTTCCAGGTGCTGGTTGTCGAGCTCTCCTCGTTTCAGCTGCATTACACAGGTGAAATTTCGCTTGAGGCAGCCGTGTTCTTGAATTTTGCCGACGATCACCTGGATTGGCACGGCAGCGAGCTGGCCTATTACCGGGCGAAGTCGAAGATCTACCAAGGCACCTCAAAGGCGGTGATCTTCAATGAGCAGGATGGCAGAACGCTTGCCGCTGCCGAACAGGCAGAGGTACTGGAAGGATGCCGCGGAATTGGCTTTTCCCTCTTTACTCCGCAGCCCTCCAGCATTGGTTACGTAGAGGACATCCTGGTTGACCGGGCGATGCTGGCCGAGCGCTCGGAACGTGCTTTAGAAATCACTACCGAGGCGGAAATAGCCAAAATTGGACCGCTGTCGGATCACCTAAGAGCCAACGTGGCTGCAGCAACCGCGCTGGCTCGTGTTGCTGGCGTGGCTCCTGCTGCAATCGCAGCCGCAATTTCGAGCTTCAAGCTGCCGCCGCACAGAAACCAGTGGGTAGCCAAGATTGCGGATGTTGATTACGTCAATGACTCCAAGGCAACAAACGCCCATGCGGCCAATGGCTCACTTTCCAGCTATCAGTCAATCGTTTGGATTGTTGGAGGCCTTTTCAAGGGCACCGATCCGGGCGAGCTAATTAGCAAGCACCTGCCACGGCTGCGCGCCGCGGTGCTAATCGGCAGCGAGACGCAGCAGTTGTCTCAGCGTTTTGCCCAGCTTGCGCCAGAGCTTCCGCTTAGTGTCATTACTGGAGAAGATGTTATGAACGCTGCGGTTATGAAGGCGAGTGCGCTGGCTCAGCCCGGCGATACCGTTTTGCTCGCGCCGGCTGCGGCATCGATGGACCAGTTCCAGAACTACCAGGATCGCGGAGAGCAGTTCGCAGCGGCCGTTGAAAGGCTGCGCCGATGACCGCGACAGCACCCAAGCGCAAGGTTTCCAGCCATGTCCCATTGTCGCGACAGGGCGCACTACTGATTGCCCTGACCATACTGACCGTGGCGGTTGGGCTGGTCATGGTCGGCTCAGCATCGGCGGTCGATTCCTACAAGTCAACCAACAACGCGGCTGCAACCCTAATGGATCAGGCAACCTTCGCCGGCCTTGGGATCATCGGCATGTTCTTCGCATCCAGACTTCCCGTATCTGTCTATCGGCGCTTCGCCATGATGTATCTGTATTTCTGGCTTGGGATGCAGCTGGTTACCGTTCTCTTTGGTGTTGAGATTAATGGAAACCGAAACTGGTTGAACATTGGATTCGCTCAGATCCAGCCCTCCGAATTTCTCAAGCTGGCGCTGATTCTCGCGCTTGCGCACTTGCTCTCGCAGCTGGGCTCATCGGCCGAACAGGACCGCGGCATCTGGGTTATGGTCTTTATCTACTCCGGTGTCAGCTTGTTGCTGGTGGTGCTGCTGGGTAAGGACATGGGTACCGGTGTGGTCATGGCCATGTTCCTGATGGGCATGTACCTATTTGCCGGCATGGGTTTTGGGCGCTGGCTACTTATGACCACTGTGGGGCTCGTGGCGGCTGCCGCGCTGATTTGGACATCGCCTTCTCGGCGCAGTCGTTTTGAGGCCTGGCTGTTTCCAGACTCTGCAGATCCCATGGGGGTCAGGTGGCAGTACGAGCATGGCACCTGGGCGCTGGCTTCTGGAGGGATATTTGGCACCGGGCTTGGCCGCTCCAAGCTCAAGTGGAGCTGGATTCCCGAGGTGGAAAACGACTTCATCTTCGCCGTGATCGGTGAGGAGCTTGGCCTAGTGGGTGCCATGTTCGTGGTGCTGCTGTTCTTTGCCCTGGGCGTGACTCTGTTCTCAATCGCCAAGAACCAAACCAATGCCTTCAGTCGCAATATCGTGATTGGTGTCATGGTGTGGATTTCGCTGCAGGCCTTTGTCAACATCGGTGTTGTGCTGGGTCTGTTCCCCGTTTTGGGAGTGCCGCTGCCACTGGTGTCAGCGGGAGGTTCCTCGCTAATTTCCACCATGACCGCGATTGGTGTCGTGCTCGCCGTTGAGCGGGACCGCGTCGCGCATCTTGGCAGGAGTCGCTAGTGAAGTTCCTGCTAGCTGGCGGTGGTACCGCCGGTCATGTGAACCCGCTGTTGGCGCTAGCTGAATCGCTCCGCGCTGATGGTCACGAGGTGTTAGCCCTAGGAACCAAAGAAGGTCTTGAGCAGCGGCTCGTACCCGAGCGTGGTTTTGAGCTTGCGGTTGTGCCCAAGCTGCCGATGCCACGAAAAGTCTCCGCTGCGATGCTCAGCTTTCCATTCCGCCTGCTGGCGGCGGCTTGGAAAGTCAGGGGGGTCATCAAAAGCCAAGGCATGGCAGCCGTGGTGGGCTTTGGAGGTTACGCCTCGGCGCCTGCTTATCTTGGTGCCAAATTCGCTGGAGTTCCGATTGTGGTTCATGAGGCAAATGCCAAGGCCGGTTTTGCCAATCGGCTGGGCTTGCGGTTGGGTGGCTCCGCGGCGGTGGCGTTCGGCAACTCCGATTTGCAGCCGGCGAAGCTGGTAGGCATGCCGTTGCGATCGGAAATACTTGCCTCTGCTAACAGCTACGACCCACAGCAGGCCCGGGTGGAACTTGGTCTTGACCCGATGCTTCCCACTCTGCTGGTGACCGGCGGTTCATTAGGCGCACGGAGCATAAATCTCGCGGTCTTGGATGCTCTAGGGGATTTGCTCAGGGCCGGGATTCAGGTGCTGCACATCGTTGGGGACAGGGCCGAGTTGCCTGAGCGCAACGAGCAGGGTTATTTGCGCATCGCCTACTGCAACCGCATGGATGCGGCTATCGCTGCCAGCGATTTGGCGGTCTCCAGGGCTGGAGCATCCACGGTGAGCGAATTTTCTGCCTGTGGCCTGCCCGCGGTCTACGTTCCTTACCCGGTAGGAAATGGCGAGCAGCGCTTCAATGCGCAGACTGCCCTGGACGCTGGTGCAGCGCTGGTGGTAGCCGATGCCGATTTCACGGCCGAGTTCATCACCTCAAAGGTGATACCGATAATCAGTCACCGTAAGACCCTGAATAAGATGGCGGCGGCCGCTCTGGAAATCGGAATCTCCGACGGGACCGAGCGTCTAAAGCAGATGCTGCTAACTGCGGTGGATACTAGTAGCCGTGATTAAGCCTGACTACTCCCAGCCGGTACCCCAAGACCTAGGACATGTCCACTTCGTGGGCATCGGTGGTTCTGGTATGAGCGGCCTGGCACGTCTACTAATTGGCATGGGTCACCGGGTTACAGGTAGCGATGTTCGCGAGTCAACCAACACCAAGAGCCTGCGGGAGATCGGTGCGGAAATCTACATCGGGCATGATGCAGCCAAGCTCGGTAAGCCCGATACCGTTGTGGTAACCAGCGCGCTTTGGCCGAATAACCCCGAGTACCTGCTGGCCAAAGAGCTGGCTATCCCGGTGCTGCATCGCTCGGCGCTGCTTGCCCATCTGGCATCACGCGGAAAGTTGATTGCCGTGGCTGGGGCTCACGGCAAAACCACCAGCACCGGCATGATCATCACGGCGCTTAGAAACCTGGGGGCCGATCCATCATTTGTAAATGGCGGTGTAATTCAGGAGTATGGGGCATCCAGCGCTTTCGGAAGCGGCGAGCACTTCGTCATCGAAGCCGACGAGTCCGACAGTTCCTTCCTGCACTACGACACCTCTGTTGCTCTGATTACCAACGTGGATCCCGACCACCTGGATCACTTTGGCTCGCTCGAGGCTTTTCAAGCGGAATTTGCCAAGTTTGCCTCTGCTGCCTCGGATTTTGTGGTGATTTCCTCTGATGATCCCGGTGCGGTTGCCACCACCAAGCTGATTGAACACAAGCGAGTAGTTACCTTCGGTCAGGACGCTGCGGCTGATGTGCGGGTTTTGGATATTGACGACTCTGGCCCAAGGGTCAAATTCGCACTGGCAAGCGGTGATGTGCGGGTGCCGATGGAGCTAAAGATTCCCGGTGCGCACAACGCGCTGAACGCCGCTGGAGCGGTTGCTGTGCTGATCAATCTAGGGTTCGATTTCGCAGATTCCTGCGCCGCGGTGGCTCGTTTTGGTGGCACTGAGCGCCGCTTCGAGCTGCACGGGGAGGTTCGCGGGGTAGCTGTTTATGACGATTTCGCCCACCACCCAACGGAGGTGGCTGCCGCCTTGCGCGGAGCCAGGGCGGTGGTTGGTAACGGGAAGCTCATCACCGTTTTCCAGCCGCACCTATACAGCAGAACCAGGATCTTTGCGGCCGAGTTCGCTCAAGCCTTGGAGCTGAGTGACCAGGTGGTGGTGACCGATGTTTATGGTGCCCGCGAAGATCCCGAGCCGGGAGTCACGGGGGAGCTTATCTCCTCGCGTTTTGCCCGCCAAGCCGATGTTCATTTTGTGCCGAATTGGGACGACGTTCCAGAGGTAGCGGCCTCACTGGCTGGCGAGGGCGATTTCATCATCACCATGGGCTGCGGCGATATCTACCGCATGGTGCCAAGCCTGCTCGGCGCCCTGGAGAAGTAGCTTGAAAAAGCCAGAACGCGAGTTGGTTCGCGAGGAGCGCCGGCGACTGGGCAAGAAGACCAAGGTCACCCGGCGCACTAGCGGTTTTGCCATCTGGGGCCGAATTCTCAGCGTTCTGACACCAATAGCCTTGGTGTCGCTGGTCGTGGCAGCTTACTTCACTCCACTGTTCGCCATCTCGAAGATCTCAGTGACGGGAAATGAGCGCATCGAGGCTAGCGAGGTGTCCGCCGCGCTGTCCGATCTGCTGGGCCGGCCACTGCCTACCATCACCGAGGAGGAGGTGGCGCAACTACTTGGCGATTTCGGGCTCATCGAGACTTTCGCACTGCAGGCGGAGCCCCCCTCGACCCTTCGGATTAAGCTGCGCGAACGCCAGCCGCTCGCGATTTTGGTGCGGGGTGGGGAAAACTTCCTCTATGACGCTGCCGGCATTGAAATTGCCCCCACCGACCAGCTGGGTGAATTCCCGTTTTTCATCTTTGATGGCGACCCGCTGGAGGATCCCAGGTATCGGGTGGGGACTGAATTGCTACTTTCGCTGCCCAGGGAAACCTACGACCAGATTTTTTCTCTAGAGGTGTCTTCGGCCCTCACCGCCCGGCTTGAATTGCGCGAGCAAAACCTCAAGGTGATTTGGGGCGGAACGGACCAGGCACTTCTGAAGGCAGAGGTTATGAACTCCCTGATTGCAACCGGTTTGGACGATGGTGTCATCATCGATGTCTCCTCACCAACCTCCCCGGTGGTTCGCTACCCGAACTAGGCCCGCGCCATTCGCGACACGCCCAAGCTGCTAACCAGATTGCGTGGCGGCAACATCTACCTTCTTCCCGCTAAATGAAAACTTCTTCAAGAGTTAAGCCTCAGCCTTAACTTGAGAGTTTCAGAGCAGGAGGCAGAGAAGTGAACCAGCCCAATTACCAGGCAGTTATCAAGGTCGTCGGCGTCGGAGGTGGCGGTGTAAACGCCCTAAACCGCATGATTCAGGCTGGCCTGCGCGGTGTCGAGTTTGTAGCGGTCAACACAGATGCTCAGGCACTTCTGATGAGCGACGCAGATGTGAAGCTAGACATTGGCCGCGACATCACTCGTGGTCTGGGTGCTGGTGCCGATCCCGAGGTGGGTCGACGCGCTGCTGAGGAGCACGAGGGCGAGATTGAGGCAGCACTCAAGGGTGCCGACATGGTCTTTGTCACCGCCGGCGAGGGCGGTGGTACCGGAACCGGTGCTGCCCCGGTGGTAGCTCGCATTGCCAAGCGCCTCGGCGCTCTGACGGTCGGTGTCGTGACCCGTCCATTCAACTTTGAGGGTAAGCGCCGTGCAGTTCAGGCCGATGAGGGCATCAAGGCGCTGCGCGAAGAGGTAGACACTCTGATCGTGGTCCCGAACCAGCGGCTGCTTGAGATGACCAACAAGAAGATCTCCGCGCTAGAGGCCTTTATGACTGCGGATGACGTGCTTCGAGCTGGTGTGCAGGGAATCAGCGACCTGATCGTGGTTCCAGGCCTTATCAACCTGGACTTCAACGACGTCAAGAGCGTGATGCAGGGAGCCGGTTCGGCCCTGATGGGCATCGGCACCGCCAAGGGCGAGGACCGAGCTATTCGCGCTGCAGAGATTGCGGTCTCTTCACCGCTACTTGAGGCAACCATTGAGGGTGCGCACGGAGTGCTGCTGCTTGTTCAGGGTGCATCCGATTTGGGTCTGCACGAGATCGACGACGCCGCTCGCTTGGTGCAGGAGGCTGTCCACCCCGAGTCCAACATCATCTTCGGTGCCACAATCGAGGACACCCTGGGCGACGAGGTGCGAATCACGGTTATTGCAGCTGGCTTCGACGGTGGAGCTCCGACCTACCGCAAGTTTGAGTCGGCAGCCATCGTGGCAGCAGAGCCGCAGAGTATTGCTGGCGAAGCTCCTGCAGAGGCCGTTGCAGCAGAGCCGACCGAGGTCGAGGCGATCGAAGCTCCTAGCTTTGCGGCCGAGGAAGAGCTCGAGCCAGCAAATGCCAAGCGCCAGAGCGATGCCGGCCTTTTTGGTGACGATCTAGATCTCCCAGAGTTCTTCCGCTAATGGGGCTTGCTGAGCGATACCGCTCAGTTCAGGAGCGAATCAGGGCAGCAGAACGAGCAGCCGGAAGAGAATCCGGCTCCGTAGATCTGATAGTGGTGACTAAAAATCACCCAGCACAATTGGTGCTTGACCTGCATGCCCTCGGGCAGCGCTCTTTCGGTGAAAATCGTGACCAAGAGGCTAGGCCAAAGGCGCTTGAGGTGAGCCAGGCAGGCGTCGGCGATGCCGACTGGCACTTTGTGGGGCAGCTGCAATCAAACAAGGTAAAGAGCGTGCTGGAATACGCCAGCTGCATCCATTCAATTGACCGAGCAAGCCTGGTTCGCGAGCTCAGCAAACAGCTTGGCCGTGCTCCAAGGGCACTCTCGGGCTTTATTGAGTTGAACCTTACCGACGATCTCAACCGCGGCGGTGTGGCGGAGGCCGACCTGCTTCCACTTGCCGAGTCTTTGCTCGAGATTGACGGTTTCAATTTGCTTGGAGTGATGGCTGTGGCCTCCTTGGATGGACAGCCGGGGCGTGATTTCGAGCTTGCGGTGGCAATGTCTGAGCAGCTGAAGACCTTAGCCCCGACGGCAGACAAAATCTCTATGGGTATGAGCGATGATTTCGAAATAGCGATTTCCATGGGTGCGACACACATCCGAGTTGGTAGCGCAATAACGGGCCCGCGCCCTACTACCGCCTAGTCTGGAGGGTAAGTTCTAGGAGCAAATCATGGGTGTAATGAATTCTGTAATGTCATTCTTCGGCTTTGGGTCATCCGAGGCAGCGTCCTCGGACGCTCCGGCAAAGCCAAAGCCAGCAGCGCCCCGGCCTCGTCGCAGT
>JALQVB010000049.1 GCA_023260495.1 Aquiluna sp. | reverse complement strand
GATCGCGAGGTCGAGCAGAAGCGAGCCGAGGCATGGTTTGCACCATTTGATGTTGAACCGGCAACGGAGGCAGACTTTGCCGCCCATACGGCCCTGGTGAAAGGTTACATCGGACCCGCCAAGGGAGGCAGCCAGTTCCTGGGTGAAAAGGCTGAGACCAAGATTCCATATTTCGTTGACCCTCGCGTTGCAAAGGGATCTGCTTGGATCACCGGTGCGAATGAGAAGGAGAAGCACGTTTGGAATCTGGTTTACGGACGCGACTTTGAAGCCGATGGCATCGCCGACATCGCCGAGATTAAGGCCGGTGACCCGGCTCCGGATGGCTCGGGTGAACTCGAGCTGGCTCGCGGTATCGAAATCGGCCACGTTTTCCAGCTGGGCCGCAAGTATGCCGAGGCACTGGATCTCAAGGTCCTGGATGAAAACGGCAAGCTGGTCACCGTGACTATGGGTAGCTACGGCATCGGTGTCACTCGCCTGGTTGCAGTGCTCGCGGAGCAATTCCACGATGACAAGGGGCTAATTTGGCCCGAGTCGGTGGCTCCTGCTCAGCTCCATGTGATTGCAGCTGGCAAGGACGACAGCGTCTTTGCTGCTGCTGAGCAATTGGCCATTGAGGCTGAGGAGCTGGGTATGTCGGTGATGCTGGATGATCGGAAGGTATCGCCGGGCGTCAAGTTTGCCGATGCCGAGCTCTTGGGCATGCCCTGGGTCATTGTCTGTGGCCGCGGTTTGGAGCAGGGTGAGGTGGAGCTTTGGAATCGCAGGTCATCCGAGCGCTTCACAGTGAAGCTAGAATCGGCTCTTACAGAGCTAACTGCTCGCAGGAAGTGAATAGGGCGTAGTCATGGATATCGATCTTTCGGTACTGAGGCTTTTGGAGCGGGAAAAAGAAATCCCGTTTGATGAGCTGGTAGAGATTATCGAGGCCGCGATTCTGGCTGCCTACTTCAAGCACGTTGGAGATCACACCAAGGGCCCGCGCGCTCAGCTAGATCGTAAGACCGGTCACGTGAGCATTTTCGCCCCCGTCTTAGACGATGAGGGTGAGGTTGTCTCGGAAAACGAGGTGACCCCCGACGGTTTTGGCCGGGTTGCCGCATATGCGGCGAAGCAGGTCATCGCGCAGCGCATGCGCGAGATCAGTGATGAGGGCCTGCTTGGCGAATTCAAGGGCAAGGAGGGCGACATCGTCGCCGGACAGATCCAGCAGGGATCTCGGCCCTACATGGTCTACGTGAACCTGGGCTCGGTTGAGGCCATCATGCCTCCCGAGGAGCAGGTGCCGGGGGAGGACTACTCCCACGGAAAGCGCATCCGGGTCTATGTGACCAGCGTGTCCAAGGGGCTGCGCGGTCCAATGATTACCGTTTCCCGCACCCACCCAAATCTGGTTCGCAAGCTCTTTGCGCTAGAGGTGCCGGAGATCGCCTCCGGCGCGGTCGAGATCGTCGCGATCGCGCGCGAGGCGGGCCACCGCACCAAGATTTCGGTTCGCTCCAAGGACCCCAGCATCAACGCCAAGGGTGCCTGCATTGGCGAACTCGGTCAGCGCGTTCGTGCGGTCAGCTCTGAGCTCAACGAGGAGAAGATCGATGTCGTCGACTACTCCGAGGATCTGGCTGAGTTTGTTGCTCACGCTCTGTCACCGGCCAGGGTTTCCTCCAGCTTTGTGATTGACCCGACGCAGCGCGCGGTTCGGGTCTTGGTGCCGGACTTCCAGCTCTCGCTGGCAATTGGCAAGGAGGGTCAGAATGCCCGCCTGGCGGCCAAGTTGACCGGTGCCAAGATCGACATTCAGCCAGATAGCGTGCTCGAGGAATAGCCAGAATCGAACTTCGGGCCTAGAATGGCCTCTAGCCAAACTGATTCAATTGAAACGAACTGGCTTCCACGAAAGTAGCAGGCAGAAGATGCGTGAAATCAAATGAGTAGCTCGAAATGAGTCCCGCTCAGCAATAAGGCCTGCCCTGTTTGGGTTGGCCCCAGACAGGAGAAATAAGTGGCGCTTCCACGCGTATACGACATCGCTAAAGAACTTGGAATCGATACCAAGGTGGCTTTGGCAAAACTTGAGGAACTTGGCGAGTACGTCAAAGGTGGCTCCTCCACAATCGCACCGCCGGTAGCGGCGAAGCTGCGCGCAGCCTTCCCTAAGAAGGAAAAGCCTGCGGAGAAGCCAAAGGCGGCCAAGCCGGCCGCGGAGAAGCCAGCTGAGGCTAAGGCAGAGCCGGCGGAAAAGCCTGCTGCAAAGCCGGAGGTGGCGAAGCCAGCTGCCGAGAAGCCAGCGGAAAAGGCTCCTGAGGCCCCCGCTGCGCCAACTCCGCTGCAGGGCATTCCACGCCCGGGCAACAACCCATTTTCTTCCAACCAGGGCATGGGCATTCCACGCCCAATGGCTCGCCCAGGAAACAACCCGTTCTCTTCATCGCAGGGCATGGGTCGACCTAGACCACAGGGCGGACGCCCAGGTGGTGCCGGTGGACCTCGTCCGCAGGCGGGTGCTCCACGCACCGGTGGCGCTCCTAGACCAGGCGGCGCTCGCCCGCAGGGTGGCGGCTTTGGTGCCCCTGGCGGCGGCTTTGGCGGCCCCGGTGGTCGTCCAGGTGGTGGCCCAGGCGGCTTTGCCGGACGTCCAGGCCCTGGAGGTCGCGGCGGTCGTGGTGCCGGCACCGCTGGCGCATTCGGTAAGGGTGGCTCGAAGAGCAAGTCCCGCAAATCGAAGCGGACCAAGCGCGAGGAATTTGAGCAGAGAGAAGCACCGAGCCTAGGTGGGGCAATGGTGCCACGCGGCGATGGCAACACCGTCATCCGCTTGCGCCGTGGATCTTCAATTCAGGACTTTGCCGACAAGATTGGCGCTAATGCCGGTCAGCTAATCACCGTGCTGTTCCACCTTGGGCAGATGGCAACCGCAACCGCATCGCTGGATGAGGACACCTTCCAGATTCTTGGAGAGGAGCTTGGCTACAAGGTCGAGGTGGTCTCTCCAGAGGACGAAGAGCGCGAGCTCTACGAGGGATTCGGTCTGAACATCTCCACTGAGCTGGAGGACGAGGACGAGGAGATGCTGCAGCCAAGGCCGCCGGTCGTAACCGTGATGGGTCACGTTGACCACGGTAAGACCAGGCTGCTGGACTCCATCCGAAACTCCAATGTTGTGGCTGGCGAGGCCGGTGGCATCACCCAGCACATCGGTGCCTACCAGGTGCACACCACCCACGAGGGAATCGATCGCGCAGTTACCTTCATCGACACCCCGGGTCACGAGGCCTTCACCGCTATGCGTGCTCGTGGTACCCAGGTGACCGATATCGCCATCCTGGTGGTTGCAGCTGACGACGGCGTGATGCCGCAGACCATTGAGGCGCTGAACCACGCTCAGGCCGCACAGGTACCAATCGTTGTGGCAGTGAACAAGGTGGACAAGGAGGGTGCAAACCCAGACAAGATTCGCCAGCAGCTCACCGAGTTTGGCCTGGTTGCCGAGGAATACGGTGGCGATGTTATGTTCGTGAACGTTTCGGCACTGCAGGGCAAGGGAATCACTGAGCTGCTTGACGCTGTTCTGTTGACCGCTGATGCCTCGCTGGATCTGCGGGCCAACCCAGAGCGCGCCGCCCGCGGTGTTGCCATCGAGGCCAACCTGGACAAGGGCCGTGGTTCGGTAGCCACCGTTCTTATCCAGAGTGGAACGCTTCGTGTCGGAGACGCCATTGTTGCCGGTTCATCTCACGGCCGAGTTCGTGCCATGTTTGACGAGAACGGCGCCGCGGTTGAAGAGGCGAGCCCATCGCGTCCAGTTCAGGTGCTGGGTCTACAGTCTGTGCCACGCGCCGGTGACACCTTTGTGGTTGCCGACGATGAGCGACAGGCTCGTCAGATCGCTGAAAAGCGTGAGGCTGCCGACCGCAACGCACTGCTGGCTCGCACCCGCAAGAAGATGTCGCTGGAAGACTTCACCAAGGCCCTGGAGGAGGGCAAGGTTGAGTCGCTGAACCTGATTATCAAGGGTGACGTCTCCGGTGCTGTTGAGGCCCTAGAGGACTCGCTACTCAAGATTGAGGTTGACGACTCGGTACAGCTGCGCATCATCCACCGTGGAGTTGGTGCCATCACCGAGTCCGATGTAAACCTTGCGACCGTTGACTCGGCCGTCATCATCGGCTTCAACGTGCGACCAGACAACAAGGCTCGTGAGCGCGCCGACCGCGAGGGTGTCGACATTCGCTACTACAGCGTCATCTACAACGCTCTAGAGGACATCGAGAACTCGCTGAAGGGCATGCTCAAGCCTGAGTACGAGGAGCAGCAGATGGGTACCGCCGAGGTTCGGGAGATCTTCAAGTCTTCCAAGTTCGGCACCATCGCAGGTTCCTATGTTCGCAGCGGCCTGATCAAGCGCAATGCAATGGCTCGCGTTCTGCGCGATGGAGTTGTTGTCAAGGAAGGCCTAAAGGTCGACTCGCTGAAGCGCTTCAAGGATGATGTCACCGAGGTCAAAACCGATTACGAGTGTGGTATCGGACTGGGCGACTTCAACGACATCCTGGTCGATGACGTAATCGAAACCTACGAGATGGTGGAGAAGCCGAGGGTCTAATGGTTGACGCAGCCAGAGCACGTCGGTTAGGCGAGCGCATCAAAGTGCTCGCCGCCGAGGCGCTCACCAAGGTGGTGAAGGATCCCGATTTGGGATTCGTCACCTTTACCGATTGCCGGGTGACCCCGGACCTCTCGCACGCCAAGCTGTACTACACCGTCTTTGGTTCGGATGAGGACAAAGAGCGCAGTGCCGAGATTCTAGACCGCAATCGAGGCCGGCTACGTGGCGAAATTGGCCACCGACTGGGTGTTCGGATTACCCCGACGCTCGAGCTCGAGGAGGACTCGGTTCCAGAGACCGCCGGTGCGCTGGCGGAGCTGTTGGCCGAGGCTAAGCGCCGCGATGCCGAGCTTGAGCAGCTGGCAAAGAATGCCAAGCCGGCTGGTGACGAGGACCCCTACAAGCACCCGGAGCAATAGTGGCTTCTGGTTTGGTGCTGCTGGATAAGCCGGCTGGAATAACCTCTCATGACCTGGTGGCGCGCACGCGCAAGGCGATGGGCACCAGGAAGGTGGGCCACGCCGGCACCTTAGATCCGATGGCCACCGGCCTGATGATCCTTGGAGTCAACCAGGGAACCAAGCTCATGCAGTTCGTATCTGGTCTGGACAAGACCTACCTGGCTACCATCAAGCTCGGCAGCGCAACTACGACCGACGATGCTGAGGGGGAAGTGGTTTCGACTGCCGATGCTAGTGGCATCACTCAGGAGCAAATCGATCGGGAAATTGCAAAACTGCGCGGTGAAATCGAACAGGTTCCCTCCTCGGTAAGCGCGATAAGCATCGGCGGCAAAAGAGCCCATCAGCTTGTTCGCGAGGGCGTCGAAGTTGAAATACCGGCTCGTAAGGTCACCATCATGCGCTTCGAACAGATCGGCGATTTGCAATCTTCGGATGGAAGCCTCAGCTTTGATGTCGTTGTGGATTGCTCCTCCGGAACCTACATTCGTGCCCTTGCTCGCGATATTGGGGCGGCCCTGGGTGTCGGAGGGCACCTCACCGCCCTGCGCCGAACTCGCATTGGAGCCTTCGATGTCGCATCGGCCTTTCAGGACCCTGCCGAGGCAACAGTCACCGAGCTGGCGGAGGCGGTGGCCAGCCTGGTAGAGACTGTGGAGGTGAGTCGGCAGGAGGCTACAGACCTCGGCCACGGCAAGCGGATATCGAAGCAGTTCGCTTCGGTGTCCGCCGCGGTATGTGAAGGCCGGCTCATCGCCATCGTCGATGAGCGTGGGAAAATTGTGGTTGGATTCCCACAGGAGCAAGATGCTTGATTTTCTTTACACCGTTCTAATGGTGTTTTTTGTTGCAGTTGGTGCGTTGCAGACCCTGATGGGCCTATTTGGTCGCAAACCGGGGAACTTTGAAATCATTCTCACCGCCGGGGTAGTGGCGGCTCTGTTGGTTCAGCTGCTGACCTCGATTGTGCTGGTTGTCATGGGGGAGCGGGCGGTTATCTCCACCCTGGAATTCTTTGGATACTTGGTGGTCGCGATTTTTGTTCCTTTGGCTGCCGCCGCTTGGGCGCTCACCGATAAAACCAAATGGTCCACAGTCATTTTGGGCGGAGCGAGCCTGACGATTGCCGTGATGATGGTCCGCATGATGCAGATTTGGACCGGTGTCTCGCCGGTGGCGGGCTAGGAAGGCGTAGGGTTATTCGGTGAATCGCGCTACGGGACTAGGCCGCCTACTGATCGCGGTCTATGGGATTTTTGCCATTTCGGCCAGCGCCCGGGCCGCTTTTCAGCTGTTGACCAAATTTGACGAGGCTCCATTCGCCTACCTGCTATCCGCACTGAGCGCCTTGGTCTACATCATCGCAACTATTTCGCTGGCTCGCTCGGGTGCTCGCTGGCGCCAGATTGCCTGGCTGGCCGTGGGATTCGAGCTTGTTGGAGTCCTGCTGGTTGGCCTGCTGAGTTTCATGGTGCCCGAGCTATTCGCCCACCCTTCGGTGTGGTCTGGTTTTGGCGCCGGTTACGGCTACGTGCCGCTGGTGCTTCCCATCTTGGGGTTGATTTGGCTAAGGAAGACTCGTGATTAGTTGCCCACTGCCCGCCGACTATCCCGATACTGCAGTTGCGATTGGGAAGTTTGAAGCTATTCATTTGGGCCACCAGCAGCTGATTCACGAGCTGGTCGCTGCCGCCGAAGATGGCATGTTGGCCGCTGGGGTCATTGCATTTGATCGGCACCCCAATGCCATCTTGGATCCGGCTAACGTGCCGCTTCCGGTGATTGGGCCGAACCAAAAACGCGCGCTATTCGAGCAACTGGGTTTGGATTTCTTTCAGGAGTTGGTATTCGATAGCGAACTCGCATCGCTTAGTCCACAGGAGTTTGTGACGCGGCACCTATTGCCGCTTCGCCCAAAGTTGGTTCTGGTTGGCGAGGGTTTCCGATTTGGAGCCAAGGGCGCGGGAGACATCGAGGTGCTGCGTGCCGAGGGCAAAAAGCACGGTTT
>JALQVB010000048.1:4110-7142 GCA_023260495.1 Aquiluna sp. | reverse complement strand
TGGGCGGTGCACACCCCGTACGCATGGTTTATATCGCACCCACTATTTGCCGGGCTGAACTTTGCACTCTCGCTCGTGATGTTTTATTACACACCTCTATTTAGGTGGGCAACGGAGGAGCACCTGGGTCACCAGTGGATGCTGGTGCACTTCTTGATTACCGGATACCTATTTGTGCAGTCGCTGGTCGGGGTTGACCCGCAACCGCATAGACCGAGCTACCCGGTCAAGCTCATGCTGCTGATTGGCACCATGGCCTTCCACGCCTTCTTCGGGCTAGGTCTGATGAATGAGCGGGGTCTGCTGCTCGCAGATTGGTTCGGCTCCATGGGTCGCACTTGGGGCGATGACCCGCTCACTGACCAGGCGGTCGGAGGCGCGTTCGCTTGGGGAGTTGGAGAGATTCCAACTCTGGCAATCACGCTGATTGTGGTTTGGCAGTGGTCGCGCTCCGATGACCGCGAGCGCAGAAGGCTAGACCGAGCCTCGGACCGAAGCGGCAACCAAGATCTGAGCGACTACAACGCTATGCTCGCCAAACTGAATTCGCGGGAGGAGCGTCGATGATCATCAACCTCTCCGATGAGCAGCAGTCGCTGTTTGAATACATTGAGCAAAGCGAGAACCACGTCTTTGTGACGGGCCGAGCCGGCACCGGCAAGTCAACCCTGCTCTCTCACCTAACAGCCAATACCGAAAAGAGCTTTGCGGTTTGTGCCCCAACTGGGGTGGCGGCATTGAATGTGGGCGGAGTCACTATCCACTCGCTGTTCACGTTTCCGTTTGGAATTCTGGGCCAGGTGGATATCGGCCGGCACATGTCCAGGCGCACCCGGGAGGTGCTGCGGGCTATCGATATGCTCGTGATCGACGAAGTGTCCATGGTCTCGGCAGACATGATGGATGCCATCGACCGGGCGCTGCGGATTGCTCGCGGAAAGCGTGGCCTACCCTTCGGTGGTGTTCAGGTGGTCATGTTCGGCGATCCCTATCAGCTCGCCCCGGTCACCCCGAGTGACCCGCAAGAGCGCGCCTACATGGCCGAGAACTACCAGTCGATGTGGTTCTTTGATGCCCACGTTTGGCGCGATGCCGGCCTGGAGCGGTTTGAACTCTCGGAGATCTTCCGTCAGTCCGACGAGCACTTCAAAGAAATCTTGAATGCGATTCGCGACGGCTCGGTGACCCAGGAGATGCTCGGCGAGCTCAATGAACACGGAAACCGACCCGTTCCACACAACGACGTGATTCGGCTGGCGACCATCAACGAGACGGTGAACTCGGTGAACCGGGCTCGCATGAACCTGATTACCAACCAACCTAAGATTTTTCACGCCACATATTCCGAGGGCGCCGAGAAGGCCTTCGGTCGGGCGCTGCCAGCCGAGACCCAGCTGGAACTGAAAATTGGCGCGCAGGTGATGTTCATCAAGAACGATGATGGCTCGATGCAGAAATCCACCGATGGTGGCCGGGTGCGCAGATGGGTCAATGGCACCATCGGCCACGTCATAGATCTGCCCAAGAGCGGCCTTGTGGTGGTCGATGTAGATGGCGAAGAGATTGAGGTCGGACCATCGGTTTGGGAGAAGGTCCGCTACGAGGTGGAAGAGGACTTTGACGAGGAAACCGGCAAGACCAAGGAGATCTTGGTCCCGATCACCCTGGCAGAGTTCAAGCAGATTCCGCTGCGTCTGGCTTGGGCGGTGACCATCCATAAGTCCCAGGGACAGACATACGACGAGGTTCAGATAGACATGGGTCGTGGTGCTTTTTCGCCGGGGCAGACCTATGTGGCCCTATCCCGAGTGCGCTCGCTAGATGGTCTCTACCTAACCCGTCCAATCGTCATGCGCGATGTGATGGTGGATCAGGACGTGGTCAGGTTTATGTCCGGTGCTAAGCGTCCCGACACGGAGCCTTTAGCCACCAGTTCAGAGCATCTGCCACCCTTCTAGCCCAGTAGCTCTCGTGGTGCCCGGTGTAGGGGTAGACGTTCGCAACCAGGCTCTCAGGCTCCCGGTAACCCTTAGCGGCAAGCTTTTGCTTGGCTAGCTCATGGAATGGGCCGTAATACTGGTCTAGCTCCATGGTTCCGGTGTCGGTCCAAACCCGGTGCTCGTCACCATTCGGAATTGCGTCTACCAGGTATTCAACTAGCGCTTCGCGGCCAAAGGGCCAGTGCGTGGAGAAGCAGATGGCGGTGCCGAAGAGCTGGGAGCGATTGGCCATCGTGTAAAGGGAAATCAGACCGCCCATGGAGGAGCCCATGACAGCGGTGCGCTCCTTGGCATGCTGAATGCCGTAGCGATCCAGAGCAAAGGGCAGGATGGCATCCGAGATCAGCGAAACGTAGGAGTCGCCGAAGCTCTGGGTTCCTGTCGGCTTGTATTCATCAGGTACGTGGTCCCAAAGCTCGGGATGAGCATCCGAGAAGGCCTGCGGTGAGAGCTCTCGAAGTCGGGTGTCATCGCTGAGGCCATAAACACCAATCACCAACGGGAGCTCTCCCCTAACTTCTTCGCGAAGCGCGGTCAGCACCTCCCAGGTCTTTCCGGTGAAGCTTTCCTTTTCGTCGAAAAGATTGCGGCCATCGTGCATCAGTAGCACCGGGGTCTTCGGGTTCAATGTTGCTGGCACCCAAATGTCGACCCTGTGGTTATCAAATTCAAAAGTCTCAATCTTGCCGCCGGCAAGTCTCTGGCTCAGAATCTTGCGCTCGCGGAAGAACATGAACAGCGGGAAGGTGAAGGCAAGGGCGGTGACGCCCGACAGCAGGAAGTAGACCCAGACCCGCTTCATTCCAAGGCGCCTAGCCTCGCTGACCATAAAGACAACGACTGCCGCTGCGACAATCAGCAGGTCGACCGATAGCACCCAGTCCACCGGGGAACCGAACCAGGCGCCTATGTAGTCGGCCCCATTCACAGACGAGATCCCGTTTAGCACCAGGGCCGTAATCAGTCCTAGGATTGAAATAACCAGGTAGGCATTTGCCCTTACTTCGTGTTTTCTAAGCATCTTGGAATCTT
>JALQVB010000048.1:0-4100 GCA_023260495.1 Aquiluna sp. | reverse complement strand
GGAAATACACGAAGGAATTCATGCGCTCTGTTGGCAACTTCGTGGTGCGGCACTCAAAGTTGATCCTCATCCTCTTTATTGGCCTCATCGCGGCATCATCATTCTGGGGCTTCCAGTCATTTGGAAACCTCAAGGGTGGCGGCTACGACAACCCAAACTCGGACTCCCAGCTGGTGGGCCAGCTCTTGGAATCCGAGTTTGCGGTGGACCCGGCCGAGGTTGTGGTTCTGGTTGACTTGCCAACCGATGCCGATGCTGCCGATGCCAATGGAATCCCGGAGAACTTCGAGCTGGTTGCCAGCCTCACCGATGAGCTTGCCGACCTAGACGGTGTTGCGAGTGTGCTGAACTACTACACCCTGGGATCACCCCCGCAGCTAAAGAGCGAAGACGGCAAGCTGATTTACCTGCTGGTTGATCTGGAAAACGATGTGGATCAGGTGCCGATTGTGGCTCAGATCGTCGATGACTACACCGGCAACTATGAGGGCGCTCAGGTTCACGTGGCCGGCTTCGGCGCGGTAACAAAGGCAATCAACGAGACCATCGAGCACGACATCATTCGTGCCGAAATTGTCGCCGTCCCGATCGTGATTTTGCTGCTGCTGTTTGTTTTTGGCTCGCTGGTGGCGGCCGGTTTGCCACTCTTCGTTGGTGGCCTGGCCATTGTCGGTTCATTCTTTGTCATCTGGGCTGCCAGCCAGTTCACCGATGTTTCAATTTTTGCCCTAAATCTGATCACCGGTCTCGGTCTGGGACTCGGAATCGACTATTCGCTGCTGGTGGTGAACCGCTTCCGCGAGGAGCGGGCGGCCGGCAATAGCGTTGCTAACGCAACGGTGAATACGGTTGCCACCGCCGGTAAGACCGTGTTGTTCTCAGGCCTCACGGTTGCGTTAGTGCTGGTGTCGATGGCCTTCTTCCCACAGTACTTCCTGCAGTCATTTGCACTGGCAGGAGTTTCCGTAGTGTTCTTCGCCGTTTTGGGAGCAGCGATTGCCGTACCGGCAATGATGAACCTCTTGGGAGACCGGGTCAATAGCGGTCGTATTTTGCGGCGCTCGCTAGAGCCGAAGGACACTGGGACCTGGGAGAAGGTGGCGAAGTTCACCATGCGGCGACCGCTTCCAATTCTTTTTGTTTCGGTGGTCTTCCTGGGATACCTCTTCTCCCTCACCTCAAACGTGGTGTTTGGCCAGGTGGACGACAGGGTTTTGCCTAAGGATTCACCCGCGCTGATTGCCTCTGATCTGCTGCGCGATCGCTTTGAAGGCCGAGAGTCCTCACCGATCGAGATTTTGGTGCAGGGCTCCGACTCCGAGGTCGCCGATTACATTTCAGAACTGGAGGGCCTAGACAACATTGCCCGGGTGGCGATTGTGCCGACCCAGGAGCAGACCGACTGGATTCGCATCAACGCTATTACCGAGGTGGAGCCGCGCAGCCCCGAGGGCTATGACCAGGTTGTCGAGATCAGATCACTGGACACCGGGCTCGATGAGGTTCTGGTGGGTGGCGCGAGCGCCTACTACACCGACAGCCAGCAGGGCATCGAGCAAAACCTTCCGGTGGCGGCCATTTGGGTGATTATCTCCACCTTCATTCTGCTCTTCTTGTTCACCGGCAGCGTGGTGTTGCCGTTGAAGGCAATCTTGCTAAACGTGCTTTCACTGGGTGCCACGCTCGGTCTAGTCAGCTGGATATTCCAAAACGGCGAACTGCAGTGGCTGTTGGGCGAGTATTCGGTGACGGGCACCATAGACACCTCATCTGTGGTGATGATTGCCCTGGTCGCCTTTGGTTTGTCGATGGACTATGAGCTGTTCCTGTTGTCGCGAATCAAGGAGCAGCATGATGCCGGGTACAACACCTACAACTCGGTTGCGCTGGGTCTGCAGCGCTCCGGACGAATCATCACCGCTGCCGCGCTGATTCTGGCCGTGACCTTCGGGGCCTTCGCCTCCAGCGGGGTCTCGATCATGAAGATGCTGGGACTGGGTATTGCCTTTGCGATCCTGCTTGATGCAACTCTGGTGCGAGGCCTGTTGGTGCCGGCAATCATGCGGTTGCTAGGTGGTGCGAACTGGTGGGCTCCAAAGTGGCTAAAGGCGATTCACAAAAAGATTGGCCTCAGTCACTAGCTGACAAGATCACTGCTCTGGCTGCGTTGAATTGCTGCCTTAGCTCGGCTGGAACCCAATCGCCTGCTATCTCAATTAGCTCAGCTGCCGCCTGCTCCGCTGGAAGATTCAAGGCCTTAGCGATGGCGGCGGCCTCATCGGGACGATCGAGCTCAAATCGGCGGTAGCGATTTAGCGAGTCGGCATTTGCCGAATCTCCCGTCGCATTTCGGATGATGCCCACCAGGTGATTCACGGCATAGCCCTTGATGTGCTGGTTCGCCGCCACGATCTCTCCGCGCCGCGCCCTGCCAAGCCCAATGTGAATCAAGGTCAGCAGTAGCGCTAGCTCATCCTCGAGCTTGAATGCGCCTTTTTCCTTGAGGCCAATTGCCTCGATGCGATCGGCGATGCCGCCGCGGTCAAATGCCACCACCCTGTCTGGCGGCGCAATTTGAGAATCCAACTCGGAATCGGAAAACACCGCAAACTCGAGTAGACGTCCTTCCTGATACATCACCTTGAGGCCGTGCTGGGTTTCCCTAGGCCGCAGCAGAATCTGCTCACTATCTGGCAGCCAGTCCAATTCCTGGCGGTATTTCTCGGCCACCTCATCCTCAACGATGAGATAGAAATCGTGATCGGAATACTTGTCGGCCCGCGCCAGATTTGCCGAACTGCCGGCAAACATAAGACCCAGCACATCGCTGCGCTGTGAGACGGAATCCACCAGGCGCTCTTGGTACCTAAGGAAATCAGAAGGTGGCAAACTCATGGGCCTAGGCTAAGCGGTAACCTATTGGGATGTTGCTCTCAGATGGGGATATCAGAAGACAAATCGAGGCCGGTCGAATCGGCCTGGAGCCGCTCAACATGGAGCTGCTGCAGCCAAGCAGCATCGATGTTCGGCTGGATAGATTCTTCAGGCTCTTCGATAATCACAAGTATCCGTTTATCGACCCACGTGAGCAGCAGGACGATCTAACCCGCTTCGTTGAGGTGGCGAGCGATGAGAGCTTCATCCTGCACCCCGGCGAATTCGTGCTTGGTTCAACCTACGAGTACGTATCGCTTCCAGATGACATTGCAGCTCGCCTGGAGGGCAAGAGCTCGCTCGGTCGACTGGGTCTGCTCACCCATTCAACGGCTGGTTTTGTCGACCCCGGTTTCCAGGGGCACGTGACTCTAGAGCTATCTAATGTGGCGACTTTGCCCATCAAGCTCTGGCCAGGCATGAAGATTGGGCAGCTCTGTTTCTTCCAGCTCTCCTCGGCTAGTGAAAACCCATACGGCAGCGAAAAGTATGGGTCTCGCTACCAGGGCCAGCGGGGGCCAACAGCATCGCGCAGCTATCTGAAGTTCCACATCACGGATGTGGGCAACGAGCCGCTAGAGAAATAGCCTGCGCGCGGTGTATAGGTCTTTGGAATAGACCCTCTTCAGCGCATACTTATCCGCCGCCAACTCGCACAGCACGTCCACCTCGCGCTTTAGCGCCCTCGACGCCACTACCCAGGGCAGTAGCTGGTAGATCAGGTAGGCGAGTTTCTTGAGCAGCTGGTGCCGCAGTTTGATGTGGCCGTATTCGTGCCGGAGCACTGCCTCGAGTTGGCGCTCAGGCAAGCTGAAAGCGGCGCTGGAGAGGTAGATCTTGCTATCTCTGCTGAGCGCAAAATAGCCCGGTATCTCAAGCTCTAGCACCTGGGCTGATCGGTAGTCCCGCACATACCTAGCGCCTAGATCATCGAGGCTCCCCAGCTCAGGCGAAACTTCAAACAGTGGGCTTAGCCGCTGATTTGCTAGCGCCAGCAGTATTCCAGCAAGTGCCAGCAGCATCCAGGGGGCGAAGCTGATAGCCACCAAGAAAACCGGGTTGTCACCAGATTGCAACGAACCGTAGGTTTGAAAAACAAAGTAGATGGCGATACCTACTGCAACCAGGGAAGCGACCATGCTCGCAATCAGGCTAGCCAACCAGAG
>JALQVB010000047.1 GCA_023260495.1 Aquiluna sp. | reverse complement strand
AGTCGCGCCACAATCTCTCCAGGGAGTAGAAGTCGCGCTCAGCCTCATGCATCACGTGAACCACGAGGTCACCAAAATCCAACAAAATCCAACGCCCTGTTTCACGTCCCTCACGGAATCTGGCTCGCACGCCTATTTTGGCTAGCTCGTCCTCAACCGAATCGGCGATTGCCAGAGCCTGTCGTTCGTTCTTGGCGGAGATAATCAAAAAGATTTCTGCTAGCGCGAACGGTTCGGTTACATCCAGGGCAACTAGATTCTCGCCCAGCTTGTCTAACGCCGCCGTGGCGGCGACACTGAGGTGAGATTTGGTCTCTTCGCTTGCTGGCATGTCTATCCCGCTGCTCCAATGATCGTGACAGTCGCCCAAATGGCGGCCGCACCCAAGATGACCGAGCCTACGGCAAAGCCGAGTGGCTTCCAGCGCCCCCTGGTGAGTGCAGAGGTTGGCACCACGCCAGTAGAACTTCTCTCACCAATCAAATCAAGCGCACTGACCGGCTCAACTACCGACAAGACTCCGGTCACGGCGTCCTCTGCCAACTCCTCATCGAGATCGATGGCATCGGTCGAGCTGGTCGCTACCTGACTCATTGAGTCGGTGATGACCTGAATCGAACCCGTCACGGTAATTTCGCCCGTTGCAATGGGCAGCTCGATTGCCTCTGGCGCTCGGTCCAGAATTATTGACTCGGTGCTTGGCTCGGCCAGAAGGTTGTTTCCGTTGAATTCAGGCTCTGGAATTTCTATTTCTGGCGCTTCAATCACGGGTGCCTGGGCTGATGAGCCTGCCTCTCGCAGCTGGCGTCTTGATCCAACAGGTGGCGCGCTTGATTGCTTGGCGTCTGGTCTCAACTCGCGCTTTGGCTCTGCGGACGGCGCAGCAAGTAGGCCCCGCTCTCGTAGCTGGCGCCTAGTTAGCCCCGCGGTTGTTTGAGGCGCTTCCTGCGTTGGTGCGACAGTGGTCGCGGACACAGCGGGCTCAACTGGCTGAATTTGCGCCGGAGCACCGCCGCGCTCGGCCTCACGCATTTGCCGTCTAGTTAACTGCTCTGTCACTGCACTCCCGTGTAAAGGTTGTGCTTTGCAATGTACTGAACAACTCCGTCAGGTACCAAATACCAAATCGGCTTACCCGCCTCAGCTCGGTGCCTAACATCGGTGGAGGAGATAGCTAGCGCCGGCACCTCCAGCATCGAAATTGTGCCCTCGGGAGCTGCTGGAAGCTCCAGATTGTGTCCCGGGCGAGTGACCGCAACAAAGTGCGCCAGTCCCCAAATTTCGTCTATCTGCTTCCACGCCAAGATCTGGGCGATAGCGTCGGCTCCGGAGATGAAGAAGAGGTCGGCATCGGGGTGCTGAGCAGCAATTTCGCGCAGTGTGTCGACGGTGTAAGTGGTTCCAGGTCGATCAATGTCAACTCGCGAAACGCTGAACCTTGGATTGGCGGCGGTTGCAATAACGGTCATTAAATAGCGGTGCTCAGCGGTAGAGACTACCTTTTTGTGCCAGGGCTGACCGGTTGGAACGAAGATTACCTCGTCCAGATTTAGAGCATCGGCAGCCTCGCTAGCGGCAACCAGGTGTCCGTTGTGAATCGGGTCGAAAGTTCCACCCATCACGCCGATGCGTGGCCGATTAGCGGCCATGAGGAGCTAGTGACCGGCCTGCTTGTTAGAGCGGCGAGGATTGCGGTTGGAGACGTCTTTGTAGGACCAGGTAACCAGTGCTAGTGCCAAGAACAGACCCATTGCGACAACGCCATAGAGAATGGCAGGCATAGGCAATTCAGCGTGGTGAACAACCGCTTCGCTTAGCAATACAGAAACCAAAATAACTCCTTGTGACTTCCTAGTAGTTTAGCCTCGTATCTGACCATCACCGCGAATTAACCACTTGGTGCTGGTCAGCTCGGCCAGGCCCATTGGGCCCCGGGCATGCATCTTTTGAGTCGAAATTCCAACCTCGGCACCAAATCCAAACTCGCCACCGTCCGTGAATCGTGTGGAGGTGTTCACCATCACCGCCGCCGAATCCACCTCAAGCAAGAAGCGATCGGCGTTTGCGATGCTCTCGGTCAGGATGGATTCGGTGTGGTGCGTCGAATAGCGCGAGATATGCTCCAAGGCTTCATCCATGTTGGCCACGATCTTCACCGAAAGATCCAGCGAAAGATACTCGGTTGCCCAATCGGCGTCAGTTGCCGGAACGCAATCGATTAACTCTTGGGTTCTCCAGCAGCCGTGAACCGTAATGCCAGCATCAAGGATGGCAGGTATGAGCGATTCCAAAAGATCTTGAGCGATTGCCTCGTGAACCAGCAGGGTCTCCAACGAATTGCACACCGAAGGTCGTTGAGCCTTCGAGTTAATAATGATCGGGACGGCCTTCTCAAGATCTGCGCTCTCGTCCACAAAGAGATGCACAATGCCATCCCCGGTTTCAATAACTGGAACCTTGGATTCGGTCACAACTGTCTGAATCAGGTTGGCCGAACCACGCGGTATGAGGACGTCAATCAAGCCCCGTGCCTGCATCATCGCCACCGCGCCATCGCGGCCGTATTCATCTACGGTGGAGATGGCTGCAGCTTCAAATCCGGCGCCGGCCAGACAGCTCTGAATCACCGAAACCAGAACCTTGTTGGTCTGTTCCGCGGCACTGCCACCACGCAACACCGCGGCGTTGCCGCTCTTTATTGCCAGCGCTGCAATGTCGACGGTCACATTTGGCCTTGCCTCGTAGATGCAACCAACTACCCCAAATGGGACCCGTACCTGGGCCAAACGAATTCCGTTGGCTAATGTTCTGCCTCGCACCAACTCCCCCACTGGATCTGGCAGCGCGATGATTTCCCGCACCGCGCTCGCAAGTCCCTGAATGCGCTCTTGGGTTAGCGTGAGACGGTCTAGAAGACCTTTAGTGAGTCCATTTGCAGTGCCTTTGGCAAGATCTACTTGATTTGCCTCGATGATCCGATTGCTGTTGGTTTCAAGCGCATCCGCAATTAGGGCTAAAAGCTCGTTCTTTTGCTTGGTGTTTGCACGCCCCAACGCTGGCGCCGCTTGCTTTGCCGACTGCAAGATTGTGGTCACTGACATGAGAAGAATCCTAGTCTGGGGCTACCTAGCTGGCTCAAACCAGGTGTGATTGCACTCCTCAGTGTCCAGCACGCTGACATTTTCGGTTGCAGTGAGAATTACGCCGACTCCGTTTTCGGCAGCCTGTCGAGCCGCCGCCAACTTAGTTAGGGCACCACCGGTGCCATAGCCGGTGGAGGTGCCAGAAACTTGCACCTCACTGAGGTCTGCACCAAAAGAAACCACCGGGATTCGCTCTGCCCCGGCCTCGCTTGGGGGTGCGGTGTAGAGAGAGTCCACATCGCTTAGCAGCAGCAGCAAATCCGCACCAAACAGCCCGGAAACCCTGGCGGCCAACTGGTCGTTATCACCGAAGCGGATCTCTTGCGTGGCAACCGAGTCGTTTTCGTTAATAACCGGAACGACACCGATTTCAATTAGTCGCTCCAGGGCACGCTGAGCATTAGTTCGGGTGACGTCCTCTTCCAAGTTGTCCACCGTCAGCAGGATTTGCGCTGGAATTCGGTTGTGCCGGGCTAACGAGCGTTCGTAGCGGGCCATCAATCTAGCTTGACCAATGCTAGCCAGTGCCTGCGAGGTGGCCAGATCTTCGCTCTTTACCGTAAGTCCAATCATGGGGGCTGCCGTTGCGATGGCTCCGGAGCTGACAATAAGCACGTCCTTGCCGGAATCCATGAGCCTCACGGCGAGGTCCACAATTCCATCCAACTTGGATTCATTGGCTCCAGTGATTGAGCTTGACCCAACCTTGATGACAATGCGCTTGGCGCCACCAATTAGTTCTTGGTTCACTCGTTTCCCTCATCTAAAAGACTCTGCTCCCGTACCGCTTCACGCTCGGCGCGACCACGAGCCCGCTGATCCATCATGTCGTAGTACTCGACGCGGCGCTCTTTATTTGTGCGCCTTCCTGAGCCATCAATGCGCTCATCCGAACCCCTAGGGCCATCAACGGTCTCCACGAGCGATGAGACCAGTGGGTTCCAGTCGAATACAACGCCGTTTCCGGCACCAATGATTACCGTGGAGCCTGTCTTGGCACCCGCCTTCAGCAGTTCGTCCTCAACGCCCAACTTGGCAAGCCGCTCTGCCAGATAACCAATCGCCTCGGCATTTCCAAAATCTGTCTGGGCCACCCAGCGCTCCGGCTTTGCTCCGAGCACGCGGAACACCTCTTCGCCAGCCATGATTTCTGCCCGCACTACGAAGGATGAATCCTCTTTTCGGTCAGCGAGCAGCGAAAAGCGAGATGGCGATTCGGCAACCTCTGGGCGACCCTCGGCGGCAAGCCGAGCAAGGGAGAAACTAAGCTCCTTCAAGCCCTCGGTCGTGGCTGTGGAAATCAAGTACACCGGGTAGCCGCGTGATTTCAGCTCGGGAAGCACAAACTCAGCCAGTTCCTTGGCGTCAGGAACATCAATCTTGTTGAGTGCGATCACCTGTGGGCGCTCAATAAGCGGCGTTTGGTTTTCTGGGACCTCATACTTCTCCAGCTCGGCGAGGATTACCTCGAGATCTGAAATTGGATCGCGGCCAGGCTCCATGGTGGCGCAGTCAATTACGTGGCAGAGTGCCGCACAGCGCTCAACGTGGCGCAGGAACTCCAAACCAAGTCCTTTACCCTCAGACGCACCCTCGATAAGTCCGGGCACGTCTGCAATCGTGTAGCGATCCTGTCCGGCCTGCACTACGCCCAGGTTTGGGTGCAGTGTGGTAAATGGATAATCAGCGATCTTCGGACGAGCAGAGCTCAAAGCGGCAACCAAAGAGGACTTACCGGCGCTGGGGAAGCCAACCAGTGCTATGTCGGCAACTGTCTTCAGCTCAAGAACTACATCGCCTTGCCAACCCGGCACGCCCAGCAAGTGGAAACCCGGGGCTATTCGCCTGCGGTTCGCTAGCGCGGCATTTCCCAAACCACCCTGTCCGCCAAGGGCAACCACCAGCTCCATGCCAGCATGAGCCAAGTCCGCAATTGTTTCACCCGATGCGCTCTTTACCACCGTGCCGACTGGGACCGGAAGCACAAGGTCATCACCGGTGGCACCGTTGTTGTAGTCACCCTGGCCGTTGCCACCATTCTTTGCTGCTCGGTGGGGCCTGTGGTGATAGTCAAGCAGGGTGGTTACGTTGTGATCGGAAATCAGCTTGATGGTGCCGCCATCGCCACCGTTGCCGCCATCTGGGCCGGCTAGTGGTTTGAATTTCTCGCGCCTAATGGAGGTGCAACCATTACCACCATCACCAGCGCGCAGGTGAAGCGTCACTTGATCTACGAAACTGACCATGACCTACTCCTGAACTAAAAAGAGGCGGACCCCAGCGGGACCGCCTCTTTGGATAAAGCTATTTACTTAGCCACCACGTTTACAACGCGACGACCAGCCTTGGCTCCGAACTCAACAGCACCGGCGGCCAGTGCGAATAGAGTGTCATCCTTGCCACGGCCAACGTTTACGCCCGGGTGGAAGTGAGTGCCGCGCTGGCGAACTAGAATCTCACCGGCGTTGACAACCTGGCCGTCGTGGCGCTTCACGCCTAGGCGCTGAGCGTTCGAGTCGCGACCGTTACGAGTGGAGCTAACTCCCTTTTTGGATGCCATATCTACTTACCTACTTGATCTCGGTGACCTTGACGCGAGTCAGGTCCTGACGGTGACCCTGGCGCTTCTTGTAGCCAGTCTTGTTCTTGTACTTCTGGATGATGATTTTCGGACCACGAGTCTGGTCTAGAACCTCAGCCACGACCTTGACCTTGGCAAGAGCCTTTGGATCGCTGGTGACCTTCTCGCCGTCGACCAAAAGTAGAGCGGGTAGCTCAACCTGGCCGGAAGTCTCGGAAATCCGGTTCATGGTTACGATGGTGCCGACCTCGACCTTTTCCTGGCGGCCACCTGCACGTACTACTGCGTATACCACTTTGAAACCTATCTTTGCGGGAATTAGCTGGCGTCTAATGACACGAGCAACAGCGGCTAAGTTTAGTGAAGAATAAGCCTTCGGTCAACCTATTTGCGAAGGTGATTCTCAGGATTCCTCTGATTTCTTGGCGCGCTGTTTCCGACCTGCTGAACTAGCACGTCGAGATTTTGGCTTTGGCGTTGCCTCAGGCTCCGGCAGGGACTCTAAGACTGCGTTCAGAATCTCCGTCTTGCCCTCTGGTTCCTTCTCCACCTCTTCGCTCGGCTGAACACCGGCAATCTTGTTGACAACCGACTTGAAGGCGTCAGCCTGCTCGGCCGTCACCACCTTCTTGACAACCTCGGGCTTTTCTTTCTTCTTACCCTTGCGACTAGGTTGCTCCGGAGCCTTGAATCGCGGTTCATCATGGACCACAACACCTCGTCCTGCACAGCACTCACAGGGCTCTGAGAAGGTCTCCAAGAGCCCCAGGCCAATCTTTTTACGGGTCATTTGAACTAGGCCAAGTGAGGTGATTTCGCCAACTTGGTTCTTGGTTCGGTCTCTTGAAAGACACTCAAGGAGTCTGCGGCGGACCGCCTCTTGGTTGGACTCTTGGATCATGTCAATGAAATCGACCACAACGATGCCGCCGATGTCGCGCAACCGGAGCTGGCGCACCAGCTCCTCGGCAGCCTCCAAGTTGTTCTTGGTGACAGTTTCCTCGAGGTTTCCGCCGGATCCGATGAACTTACCGGTGTTGACATCGACCACGGTCATTGCCTCGGTGCGGTCGATGACCAGTGATCCACCCGATGGCAGGTAGACCTTGCGATCTAGCGCCTTGACAATCTGGTCTCCGATGCGGAAGTGATCGAAAATGTCCTCTTCGGAGTTGTGTTCCACTAGACGCTCAAGCAAATCAGGCGCGACATTTTGCAGGTATTCCTTGATGGTCGTGAGCGAGTCATCACCACTGACCACAAGCTGCTGGAAATCCTCATTGAAAACATCGCGAATTATCTTGACCAGCAGATCCGGCTCCGAATGCAGCTGAAGCGGCGCCTTGCCGTTCTCAGCCTGTCGCGTGATCTCTTCCCACTGCATCTGCAGCCGCTGCACATCGTGAATCAACTGCTCTTCTGAGGCGCCTTCTGCAGCAGTTCGAACAATTACTCCAGCGTCCTCCGGCAACGTGCTCTTCAAAATCTGCTTGAGCCTGGCCCGCTCCCCCTCGGGTAGCTTGCGGGAGATGCCAGACATGTTTCCACCGGGAACATAAACAAGGAATCTTCCAGGCAGAGAAACCTGTGAGGTTAGCCTTGCTCCCTTTTGACCAACTGGGTCCTTGGTTACCTGAACCAAGACCTGGTCGCCTGACTTTAGCGCCAGCTCAATTC
>JALQVB010000046.1 GCA_023260495.1 Aquiluna sp. | reverse complement strand
ACCAAGTTGGTGCACTCGGCATCCGAGGGCGCCTACTGTGGCTAACTAATTTTTGGAGACCAAATGACTGAGACCCTAACCGGTGCCCAGGCCATCATCCGCTCATTGGAGATGCTTGGGGTAGACACCGTGTTTGGCCTGCCCGGTGGTGCCATTTTGCCCACCTACGACCCACTGATGGATTCGAAAAAAATCCGTCACGTCCTGGTGCGCCATGAGCAAGGTGCTGGTCACGCTGCCGAGGGCTACGCCGCCGCTAGCGGCAAGGTCGGAGTCTGCATTGCCACCAGTGGTCCTGGCGCCACCAACCTGGTCACCGCCATCGCGGATGCTCACATGGACTCGGTTCCGATGCTTGCTATCACCGGACAGGTGAACTCTTACGCAATTGGAACCGATGCTTTCCAGGAAGCCGACATCGTGGGAATCACGATGCCAATCACAAAGCACAGCTTCTTGGTCACCAAGGCCGAGGACATCCCGGCTGTCATGCTGGCCGCTTTCACCATCGCTGGTACAGGTCGTCCCGGTCCGGTATTGGTGGATGTTGCCAAGGACGCACAGAATGCCAAGTTTGAATTCTCCTGGCCACCCAAGGAAGATATGGTTCCCGGCTATAAGCCGGTCACCGACCCACACGGCAAGCAGGTTCAGGCAGCTGCAGAGCTCATTCTGCAGTCCAAGAAGCCAATCCTCTACGTCGGTGGTGGCGTCATTCGAGCCGGTGCAGACAGGGAGCTTTTCGAGCTTGCCGAGCTGACCGGTGCACCGGTTACCACCACTCTGATGGCTCGCGGCGCTTTCCCCGACTCTCACCCGCAGCACCTGGGCATGCCGGGCATGCACGGAACCGTGCCTGCGGTCACCGGCCTGCAGAAGGCAGATTTGCTGATTACTCTCGGTGCTCGTTTTGATGACCGAGTCACCGGTGATGTGAAGAGCTTTGCCCGCGGCGCCAAGGTGATTCACGTAGACATCGACCCGGCCGAAATCGGCAAGATTCGTCACGCAGATGTTCCAATCGTGGGCGATGCCAAGGTCGTGATATCAATGCTGACCGCTGAGCTGAAGAAGCAGCTTGGAGGAAAGAAGTACGACATCGACGACTGGTGGACGTATTTGAACGGCCTGCTGGAGCGCTACCCACTTGGTTACACCGATGTGGATGACGGGAAACTAGCCCCGCAGCACGTAATCACCAAGATTGGTGAGCTTTCCGGTCCGGATGCAATTATTGCGGCCGGTGTTGGTCAGCATCAGATGTGGTCGGCCCAGTTCATCAAGTATGAAAGGCCCAACACCTGGCTGAACTCAGGTGGCGCTGGAACCATGGGCTACTCCGTTCCAGCCGCCATGGGCGCCAAGGTTGCGATGCCAGACCGCCTGGTCTGGGCAATTGATGGTGATGGCTGCTTCCAGATGACCAATCAGGAGCTGGCTACCTGCACCATCAACCAGATCCCGATCAAGGTCGCAATCATCAACAACTCTTCGCTGGGAATGGTGCGCCAATGGCAAACCCTGTTCTACAACGAGCGCTACTCCAACACCGATCTGCACACCGGAACCGACACCATGATGGTTCCTGACTTCGTGAAGCTTGCTGAGGCCTACGGCTGCCTCGCGATTCGCGTGGAAAAGGAAGAGGAGATCGAGCCCGCAATCAAGCTTGCGATGGAGACCAACGACCGACCGGTCGTGATCGACTTCATCGTTGGCCGCGACGCCATGGTTTGGCCGATGGTTCCAGCCGGAATCTCAAACGATGCCGTGCAGTATGCCCGCGATGCCGCACCAATTTGGGACGGGGAGGAGTAAAGATGAGCCAGCACGTACTCTCGCTCCTGGTTGAAGACAAGCCAGGAATCCTGACCCGCGTGGCAGCGCTCTTCGCGCGCCGCGGCTTCAATATTCAGTCGCTTGCCGTTGGCACGACCGAGGTTCCAGGAATCTCGCGAATCACCGTGGTGGTGAATCTTGATGGACAGCCGCTCGAGCAGGTCACCAAGCAGCTGAACAAGCTGATTAATGTTTTGAAGATCGTTGAACTAGAGGACGATGCCTCGGTAACCCGCGATCACATGCTGATCAAGGTCAAGACCGATGTCAGCACTCGTTCGCAGGTCCTTGAGGCTGTAACGTTGTTCAGGGCTCGCGTTGTCGACGTGGTGAGCGACTCGGTGGTCATTGAGGTGACCGGTGATTCGGCCAAATGCAACGCGTTCATCAAGGTTTTGGAGCCATTTGGCATCAAAGAGCTGGTTCAGTCCGGTTCAATCGCAATTTCTCGTGGATCCAAGTCCATGAGCGAGAAGGTTCTCAAGTAAAGAGCTTTCCAATAATCAAGGAGAAAGAAAAAACAGTGGCAGAAATCTTCTACGACAAGGACGCTGACCTATCCATCATTCAGGGTCGCAAAGTGGCAGTGCTGGGCTTCGGCTCCCAGGGTCACGCTCACTCGCTAAACCTCAAGGACTCCGGCGTTGACGTCGTAGTGGGTCTTCCAGAGGGCTCCAAGTCCAAGGCCAAGGCCGAGGAGCAGGGCCTTAAGGTGCTGACCCCGGGCGAAGCAGTCAAGTGGGCCAACGTAATCGTTGTGCTGGCACCAGACCCAAAGCAGCGCGACCTGTACACCAACGACATTGCACCAAACCTTGAGCCAGGCGATGCCCTAGTCTTCGGCCACGGTTTTGCCATTCGCTTCGGCTACATCAACCCACCAGCTGATGTTGACGTCTTCCTGGTTGCACCAAAGGGCCCAGGCCACCTGGTGCGCCGCGAGTATGTGGCTGGCAAGGGTGTGCCAAACCTGATTGCGGTTGAGCAGGACGCCACCGGCAATGCATTTGAGTTGGGACTTTCCTACTCGAAGGCCATCGGTGGCACCCGCGCTGGAACCATCAAGACCACCTTCACCGAGGAGACCGAGACCGACCTATTCGGTGAGCAGGCAGTTCTCTGCGGTGGTGCCTCGCAGCTTGTCATGTATGGCTTCGAGACCCTGGTTGAGGCTGGCTACCAGCCAGAGATTGCATACTTCGAGGTGCTGCACGAGCTAAAGCTGATTGTTGACCTGATGTACGAGGGCGGCATCGCTAAGCAGCGCTGGAGCGTCTCCGACACCGCCGAGTACGGAGACTACGTTTCCGGCCCACGCGTTATCGACCCATCGGTCAAGGAGCACATGAAGGAAGTTCTAACCGACATCCAGACCGGTGCCTTTGCCAAGCGCTTCATCGATGACCAGGATGCCGGTGCACCAGAGTTCAAGGCACTGCGCGCAAAGGGTGAGGCTCACCCAATCGAGGCCACCGGCCGCGAGCTGCGCAAGCTATTCAGCTGGATCAAGCAGGACGACGACTACCAAGAGGGCCAGGCGGCTCGCTAGTAGCAAGAATCGAGGCCCCGGGCAACACGCCCGGGGCTTTATTCTTTCCAAGTTGCAATACCCCCAGGGGTATTGCTAGGATTACGCTAAAATTTCTACAAGAAAAGGAATCACCATGTGCTCACAGGCAATTTGCTCATCATGCGGAAAAGTAACCTGGCAGGGTTGCGGACAGCACGTTGACGAGGCGCTAGCAGGCGTGCCGCAGGCTCAGATTTGCACCTGCCCTCGCTAATTTTTTCTCGCTAGACTTATACGAAATCCCATCACCGCAGATTTCGTTAGGTCAGCCATTGTCGAAACCAATCGTCCTTATTGCCGAGGAGCTTTCACCAGCAACCGTCGAGGCCCTTGGGCCAGACTTTGAAATTCGCAATGTGGATGGCGCCGATCGGTCCCAATTGCTGCCAGCTTTGGCAGATGCCAATGCGGTTTTGATTCGCTCCGCCACCAAGATGGACGAAGAGGCGATTGCCGCCGCACCAAAGCTGAAGGTCATTGCGCGAGCCGGTGTCGGACTCGACAATGTTGACATTAAGGCTGCCACCAACGCTGGCGTCATGGTGGTCAACGCTCCAACTTCGAATGTGGTCTCCGCAGCCGAGCTGGCCATTGCTCAGATCCTGGGACTCGCTCGTCACATTCCAGATGCCAACGCCTCCCTAAAGGCGGGGGAGTGGAAGCGAAGTCAGTTCACCGGTGCAGAGCTCTACGAGAAGACCATTGGCATCATCGGCCTGGGGCGCATTGGAACTTTGGTGGCGCAGCGACTGGCCGGTTTTGATGTGAAGCTTATTGGCTTTGACCCATACGTCACCCAAGCCAGAGCCGAGCAGATCGGTGTTGAGCTGGTTGATATCGATGAGCTGATGAAGCGAAGCGACTTCATCACCATCCACATCCCGAAGACCCCTGAGACCACGGGCATGATCTCGACCGAGCAGTTTGCGCTGGCTAAGTCAAACCTGCGCATTGTGAACTGCTCTCGCGGTGGCATCATCGATGAATCAGCTCTTTACGATGCGCTGACAAGTGGTCAGATTGCCGGCGCTGGCCTCGATGTCTTTGTCACCGAGCCGCCAAAGGATTCGCCACTTCTGGGACTTTCAAACATTCTGGTCACCCCGCACCTTGGAGCCTCCACTGACGAGGCCCAGGAGAAGGCCGGCATCTCGGTTGCTCGCTCGGTGCGATTGGCGCTTGCTGGCGACCTAGTTCCTGATGCCGTGAACGTTGCCGGTGGCGTCATTGACTCCTCGGTCAAGCCAGGCATCCCACTGGCCGAGAAGCTGGGGCAGATTGTTGCCGGCTTGGCTCACACCTCGATCGTCTCGGTAGAGTTCGAAGCTCGCGGCGAAATTGCCGCTCACGATGTCACCGTTTTGAAGCTTGCT
Source organism: Aquiluna sp. (assembly GCA_023260495.1). Lineage (GTDB taxonomy): Bacteria > Actinomycetota > Actinomycetes > Actinomycetales > Microbacteriaceae > Aquiluna. The sequence goes on along the minus strand of JALQVB010000046.1, from coordinate 2,732 downwards.
GCACTCAAGGGGTTGTTCCAGACCATGGTCACCGAGCAGGTCTCCTACGTCAACGCCCCACTGCTTGCCGAGCAGCGCGGTGTTGAGGTTCGACTGACTCAGGAGACCACCTCCGACGAGTATCGCAACGTCACCACCTTGAAGGCAGTGCTCTCCGATGGCAGCGTGGTCTCGGTTGGCGGCACCGTAATAGGCCCCAAGCACCACCAGAAGGTCGTGTCAATCAACGGCTATGACGTTGAGCTCTCGATGGCCGAACACATGGTGGTGATGGTCTATCAGGATCGTCCTGGCATCGTGGCAATTTATGGAGCGGCATTTGCCGAGGCGGGCATCAACATTGCCGCCATGACGATTGCTCGTCAGCAAAAGGGAGGCAAGGCGCTGAGCGTAATCACCGTCGACTCACCAATTTCTTCCCAGCTGCTTGAGCAGCTTCGAAGCAAGATCGATGCCGATTTGATGCAGGCCGTCTCGATAACTGAGCAGTACTAAAGCCAAATAAAAAGGGGATCCCTAGCGGGCTACTTTTCTTTTTCAGGCTACTTTTGAGCTCTTTCCCGAGCGTCCATACCGCTGCGCCAGGTGGTGTAGCCACCGTCAAGGTTGCGGACACTGATTCCGTGCCCCTGCAGCAGCTGGGCCGCGGTGTGACCGCGCTGACCGACGGCGCAGTGCACAATCACGTCTTTGCCCTTGAGCTCGGATACGTGGTCGCGCAGCTCGTCCACCGGAATCAGAGTTGCACCCGGAATGCTGCCCTGAACATTTTCTCCCGCCGTGCGAACGTCAACCAGTACGGCACCCGCCTGCTGGGCCTGCTCCAGCTCGTACCACTGGATGTTCTTGGTGCGACCGGTGCGAACGTTGTTGCCGACGTAGCCGGTCTGGTTGATCGCATCTTTGGCGCTACCAAACGCCGGAGCGTAGGCGAGCTCTAGATTCATTAGGTCATCAATGCCCAGGCCCGCGTAGATGGCGGTTGCAATCACATCGATGCGCTTGTCAATACCATCGCGGCCGATGCCCTGAGCACCGAGCAGCTTCCCCGTTTCGGGATCAAAGAGCACCTTCAGCGATACTCGCTCGGCCCCGGGGAAGTAGCCGGCGTGGCTACCTGGGTGCAAGTGAATCACCTGGTGGGCAATACCCATGCGCTGAGCCAAGCCTTCGGTAAGACCGGTCAGGGCCGCGGCCATGCCGTAGGCGCCAATGATGCCGGTTCCGATTGACTTACGTGCAGCCACCTGCTCACCTGCAATGACGTCCGCGACGAGGCGGCCGTGCCGGTTGGCTAGGTTTGCTAGCCAAATCATCTGGTTCTCACCGGTCAGCAAGCTGGTCTTCTCGGCAGCATCGCCGACTGCATAGATGTTTGGGTCGGAGGTCCGCATTTGGTCATCCACCGAGATTCCGCCCGCCTTGCCGATGTCCAGGCCGGCATCCACGGCAAGCTGGTGGTCAGCCACCACGCCGATTGCGGCCACGACTAGGTCGGCTGGAACAACCCGGCCATCCTTGAGCTTGAGCGAGTCGGCCAGAACCTCTTCGGTTTCGGCGCTCAGTGCCAGCTTTATGCCGTGCCTAGTCAGCTCGGCCTGCAGCGGTTCAATCATCTCTGGGTCGAACTGCGGCAGGATGTTGTCGCGGAACTCGACGATGGTTGTATCAATGCCGCGCTCGGCAAGGTTCTCGGCGAGCTCGACACCAATAAAGCCCGCTCCAATGATTGCTGCCGATTTGATCTTCTGCTGGTCAACCAGCTCCTTGATGGCAATTGCATCAGGCACATCGCGTAGTACCCGGGCGCGCTCGAGTCCGGGGATTGGAACCATGCGAGGCTTGGCTCCGGTGGACAGCACCAGTGAGTCGTAGCTCTCGCTGTACTCTTCGCCGGTGATCAAGTTCTTGACGGCCACAGTTTTGTTTGCTCGGTCAATGCTCACCACGCGGGAGTTCACTCGAACATCCAAGCGGAACCTAGCGTGCAGGCTCTGCGGGGTCTGCAGCAGCAGATCCTGCTGGTTTTCGATTACCTCACCGATGTGGTAGGGGAGGCCGCAGTTGGCGTAGGAGACGTGCGGACCCTGTTCGAAAACAACGATCTCGGCATCTTCACGCAGCCTGCGCAACCTGGTGGCTGCACTCATGCCTCCGGCGACACCACCGACAATGACTACCTTCACTTCTTTACCGTCCTAAGTCCTGCTCGCTGCCAGGCGGCCATTCCGCCCGAAACATTGGTTACTTGAAAGCCCTCGTCTGCCAGCATGGTTGCAGCCTGGCTGGAGCGATTGCCACTGGCGCAGATCACGAGAATCTCTCGCTCCTTAGGTAGTTCCTTCAGCCGCTTTGGTAGGGCGCCGAGGCTGATTAGCTTGGCTGCTGGAGCGTGGGCAGTGCGATACTCGACGCTCTCTCGCACATCTAGCAGCATGGCACCGGCATCAATGCGCTCTTGCGCCTGAACCGGAGAGATGCTTTCAAATTTCTTTTTGAATAAACCAAACATGGCCATCATTCCCCTTTCTAGCTCAGTGACAAAAATGCTTTTTCCAACTTGGCTCTATCAACCTCGCCCTGGGCATCGTTGGAGCAGTTGGCAATTCCCGAGGCAATAAGCGAAAACGCTGCTCGATTGATTGCCGAGTTTGCAGCAGCAAGCTGAGTTAGCACATCGGTGCACTCGCGCCCTTCTTCCAGCATCCTGATGATGCCACCGAGCTGTCCCT
>JALQVB010000045.1 GCA_023260495.1 Aquiluna sp. | reverse complement strand
AGCAGTTGAAGGCGTTGGCGCTTCCGGCGCTGAGCGCTCCGCCAAACAAAGTTGCCAGAATTAGCCACAGCGGTGGCATGCCGCCCTGGGCCAGAATCATCGTCGGAACCGTGGCAATCAGCAGTAGCTCAATCACCCTTGGCTTGGTCAGGGCAAAATAGGCCCGTATCTTGGTTCCAAGGGGCATGCGAACGCTAGTAGATTGCGACATTTGTCCCAGTCTAATCGCTCTGCGAGGCCCGTGGCGGCCCTGCGGGTATAGACTTCCCTAAATACCTGAGGCAACGCCGCCGACGAAAAGCCACGACCATTTTCCCCTCTTTAGGAGTCAGCTTTTGTTAAATTGGACCGAACAAGACGATCTAGCAGTTAAGACCGCCAAGGCCCTGGCGGCCGATGCAGTCGAAAAGGTTGGAAACGGACACCCAGGAACTGCTATCAGTCTCGCCCCTGCGGCCTATCTGCTATTTCAGAAAGTCATGCGACACGACCCAACAGATGACCGTTGGCTTGGACGCGACCGATTCATTCTCTCCGCAGGCCACTCGTCTCTTACTCAGTACGTTCAGCTATTCCTCGGCGGTTTCGGCCTCGAGCTCGAGGACCTGAAGGCTCTTAGAACCTGGGGCTCACTCACCCCGGGGCACCCCGAGTTCGGCCACACCCAAGGCGTTGAAATCACCACTGGACCGCTGGGACAGGGTCTAGCCTCTGCAACTGGATTTGCAATGTCCACCAGGTTTGAGCGCGATCTCTTTGACGCCTCGGCTAAGCCTGGCGAGTCGGTGTTTGACCACCACGTCTACGTGATTGCCGGAGACGGCGACATGATGGAGGGCGTAAGCGGAGAGTCCGCCTCGATTGCTGGTCACCTTGGACTGGGGAATCTAGTTGTGATTTACGACGCCAACCAGATCTCTATTGAGGATGACACCAACATCAGCTTCACCGAAGATGTTGCCGCTCGCTACCGAGCCTACGGCTGGGAAACAATCGAGGTTGACTGGCGTGCCGGTGGCTACAGCGAAGATGTTTCGGCGCTGTACGAAGCCATTGAGAAGGCGAAGCAGAATACAGAGCAGCCAACGCTGATCACTTTGCGCACCATCATCGGCTGGCCCTCCCCCACCAAACAGAACACCGGAAAGATTCATGGTTCGAAGCTGGGTGAGGAAGAAGTTGCTGGCCTAAAGCAAGCTCTCGGTTTCGACCCAGAGCAGAGCTTTGAGATTCCAGCCGGTGTGCTGGAGCACACCCGCGGTCTAATTGAGCGCGGTAAGCAGGAACGCGCTACCTGGGAAGCCAAGTTTGAGGCTTGGAAATCGCAAAACCCAGAGCAGGCTCAGCTGCTGCAGCGTTTGCAAGCCAAAGAGTTGCCTGCCGACCTAGAGGCGGCTTTGCCGGTGTTTGATGTGGCCGACATCGCGACTCGCGCAGCCTCCGGCAAGGTGCTGAATGCCCTGGCCGCCAAGCTACCCGAGCTATGGGGTGGATCAGCTGATTTGGCCGAGTCAAACAACACAACAATCGAAGGCGGCGGATCCTTTGTGCCAGCCAAGTGGGACACCGCTCACTGGACACCCACCCAGGGCGGTCGCATCATGCACTTTGGTGTTCGCGAGCACGCAATGGGTTCAATCCTGAACGGTATTCGCCTGTCGGGACTATCCCGTCCGTTCGGTGGCACCTTCCTGGTCTTCTCTGACTACATGCGTCCGGCCGTAAGGCTTGCAGCGTTGATGAACATTGCCCCGATCTATGTCTGGACACACGACTCCGTGGCCCTGGGTGAGGACGGTCCTACCCACCAGCCAATCGAACATCTAACTGCACTTCGTGTGATTCCTAATCTCGACGTAGTGAGGCCAGCCGATGCCAATGAGACGGCCTTCGCTTGGCTCGAAGTGCTGAAGCGCCAGGAAAACCCAGCGGCCTTGGTGCTGACGCGCCAGAACGTCCCAGTGCTGGATCGCTCGGCCGGCTTTGGGGCCGCTAGCGAGGTTGCCAAGGGTGGCTACGTCTATGCCGATGCCGATAATCCCGATGTGATTCTGATTGGCACCGGAAGCGAGTTGCAGTTTGCCGTGGAGGCCAAGGAAGCCCTTGCCGCCGAAGGCATAGCCGCAAGAGTCGTGTCTATGCCGTGTGTGGAGTGGTTTAGGCAGCAAAGTGCCGCTTACCAGGAATCGGTTCTTCCGAGTTCCATCAAGGCCCGTGTGTCGATTGAGGCCGGCTTGAGCACGATGTGGCGCGAGTTTGTGGGCGACAACGGAATTGCCATTGGAATCGACCACTTCGGTGCCTCTGCCGACTACAAGACCCTTTACAAAGAATTCGGTATCACCACCGAGGCGGTAACTGCCGCTGCCAAGAAGGTTGCTGGGAGAAACTAAATGAACAAGAACCTAAAAGAGCTAACTGAGGCTGGAGTTTCAATCTGGTTGGATGACCTCTCGCGTGAGCGCATCCAGAGCGGCAACCTCGCAGGACTGATTGAAACCCATTCGGTTCGCGGTGTTACCACCAATCCCACCATTTTTGCCGGGGCCCTGACCCAAGACATCTACACCAGTGCACTTGCTCAAGAGAAGGCTGCCGGTAGCGATGTGTCAAAGGCCATCTTCAACATCACCACCGAGGATGTGGCAGCCGCCTGCGATTTGTTTGCAGATGTCTACGCGTCCTCAAAAGGCGTCGACGGCAGGGTCTCGATTGAGGTTGAACCAGACCTAGCCCACGATGCGGAGGCCACTATCGCGCAGGCCAAGGAGCTATATGCCAAGGTCGGACGCGATAACGTAATGATCAAGATTCCTGCCACTTTGGCTGGACTCGAGGCCATCACGGCCGTTACAGCTGCCGGTATCTCAGTCAACGTGACCCTCATTTTCTCGGTGGAGCGATATGACAAGGTCATTGACGCATACTTCTCAGGCCTCGAGCAGGCTGCTGCAAATGGTGTTGACATCAGCAAGATCCACTCGGTTGCTTCCTTCTTTGTATCGCGCGTAGACAGCGAGGTTGACAAGCGCCTGGATGCTTTGGCCAAGCCTGAACTTAGATCTAAGGCCGCATTGGCAAATGCTCGCCTGGCATATGGGCTCTTCCAGGAGCGCTTCTCCTCAGATCGTTGGCAGGAGCTCGCTGCAAAGGGAGCGAGGCTGCAGCGTCCGCTCATGGCCTCCACTGGGGTGAAAGATCCAGCACTGCCCGACACACTGTATGTCACCGAGCTTGTGGCGGCCGACCTGGTGAACACCATGCCGGAGAAAACCATGATGGCCGTGGCGGACCACGGGGTCATCAGTGGCGACAGCATTACCAAGAACCTTGAGGACGCGGCTCGCTTCATGAGTGAACTTGCCGATGCCGGCATTGATTTTGACGACGTTACTGCTCTGTTGGAGAGCGAAGGTGTCGAAAAGTTCATCGTTTCGTGGAATGAACTGGTTGAGTCGGTGCGCAGTGCAATGGAGGCCATCTAGTGGACCTCCAGCTATCGCCGTCACTGATTGAGTCGGTTCGACCAGCGGTCGAGCGCCTAATAGCAAACAGCGTTGCCAGTCGCCTAGCTGAACTTGACGACACCATCTGGGGCGAGGCCGCACAGCCTGAGGCATCCATCAGGCTCGGCTGGATTGGCTCCGCGCAGGACTCGGTGGCCTTGATTCCGGACATCGTCAAGCTGCGGGACGAGTTTCGAGCCTCCGGTATTGATCGGTTCGTGCTCTGCGGCATGGGAGGGTCCTCGCTCGCACCGGAGGTTATCGCCAAGAACTCCGGAATCGAACTGGTTGTCTTGGACTCAACTGCGCCTGACCAGGTAGCGAGTGCCCTCATTGACCTGGACCGCACGGCTATTGTGGTGTCCTCAAAGTCCGGCTCAACCGTCGAAACCGACAGTCAGAAGCGAGCCTTCGAAGTTGCCTTTACCGCTGCCGGAATCGACCCTGCAGAGCGCATCGTCATCGTTACCGACCCGGGGTCGCCCCTTGAACAGGATTCCAGATCCCGTGGCTACCGAGTGTTCAATGCAGATCCGAAAGTCGGCGGTCGCTACTCGGCGCTAACCGCCTTCGGTTTGGTTCCCACCGGGCTTGCCGGAGCAGATATCACAAGGCTTCTAAGTTCAGCGAGCTCCATTGGATCTTCCCTCGCATTTGACTCCGAGGACAATCCGGCCATCTGGCTGGCCGCCGCCATGGCGGGTAATGCGTCGGTGGTTGACAAGTTCCTTATTGAAACTGACCGGCTACCAGGCTTTGGCGACTGGGCTGAGCAGCTTGTTGCCGAAAGCACCGGAAAAGACGACCGCGGTGTTTTGCCCGTGGTGGTCACCGCTTCGGCTCCAGAGCTTGCCAATCCCGCTGCCGACACTGTCCGTATGGGTTTCGGGCCGCTGGAATCAAAGTATGACCTGGCCTTCAGGGGCGAGCTTGGCGAGCTTTTCCTGGTGTGGGAGTTTGCCACGGCCCTCGCTGGTTACCTGCTGGGAATCAATCCCTTCGATCAACCAAACGTGGAAAGTGCCAAGGTTGCTGCCCGGGCGCTACTTGACTCACCGCAGGCAAAGCGCGAGATCAAGTTTGTGGATCGTGGAATCGAAGTCCGCACATCTGGCTTTGACCTGATTGGCGCTACCGTTGAGGCCGCAATCGAGCAGCTACTGGCCTTGGCAAATGACCGCAGCTACTTCTCTTTCCAGGTTTACCTAAACCGTCCGGAATACCCGCAGTTTGAGCAGCTAAGAGATGTCACCGCATCCAGAACTGCTCGCCCAACTACATTTGGCTGGGGTCCCAGATTCCTGCACTCCACCGGGCAGTACCACAAGGGCGGGCCGAAGCAGGGCATCTTCATCCAGATCACTGGTGAACACGGGCACGATCTGGCGATCAGCGATCGACCATTCACATTCGGTGAGCTGATTACGGCCCAGGCCGAGGGTGATGCGAATGTTATCGCTGAGAATGGGTTGCCAGTTCTTAGCCTTCACCTCACTGAGCCATTGAGCCAGCTCGAGCTGATCAAGAAGGCAATCGCTTCGTGACCAACCCACTGAGAAGCTTCGACGACCGCAGGCTTCACAAGATTGCCGGACCGTCGGGACTAATTATGTTCGGCGTCACTGGCGACCTATCTCGCAAGAAGCTGCTACCGGCAATTTACGACCTGCTCAATCGCGGACTGTTGCCTCCCGCCTTCTCGCTGGTCGGATTTGCCAGGCGTGACTGGAGCACAGAGGACTTCGTGGCCGTTGTTCACGATGCGGTCAAGCAGCATGCCAGAACCCAGTGGTCTGAAGAGGTTTGGCAGCAGCTGGTGCGCGGCATCCGGTTTGTCTCGGGACAGCACGGCGATCCTGAGGCCTTTGGTCGGTTGAAGCAAGTCGTTGACGAGCTTGACCAGGAGCGCGGAACCGCAGGAAATCACACCTTCTATCTATCCATTCCGCCGCGCGATTTCCCGCTAGTGGTGAATCAGCTGGACGAGTCGGGTTTGGCTAAGGCTGTCCCGGTCAATTCCGCCGCGTTGTGATTGAAAAACCATTTGGCTCAAATCTGGAAACAGCCAGAGAGCTCAACGATGTGGTCGAGCGAGTATTTCCCGAAGACTCGATTTTCCGCATTGACCACTATCTGGGCAAGGAGACCGTTCAAAATATTCTGGCCTTGCGCTTTGCGAACCAGCTGTTTGAACCTATCTGGAATGGCGAAAATATCGACCACGTGCAGATCACTATGGCTGAAGACATCGGTATTGGTGGGCGAGCCGGGTATTACGACGGCATCGGTGCCGCCCGAGACGTGATTCAGAATCACCTGCTGCAGCTCTTGGCGCTAACCGCCATGGAGCGCCCCGAAAGCTTCGATGCAGCCCAGCTACGAGAGGCTAAGGAAGCCGTGTTGGCGGCCACAAAGGCTCCTGAGCCACTGGAGAGACACACTGCTCGCGGGCAGTATGCGGCTGGCTGGCAAGGAGGCGAAGAAGTCAGGGGCTTCCTTGATGAGGAAGGCATAAACCCAGATAGCGTCACGGAGACTTTTGCCGCGATGCGCCTTGATGTTCACACGCCGCGCTGGAGCGGTACCCCCTTCTACCTCAGGGCTGGAAAGCGCTTGGGTCGTAGGGTTACTGAGATTGCGTTGGTATTCAAGCGACCCGAGCACAACCTGTTTGGTGCCGGCGCTACAGCACAGCTGGGCGAGAATGCTCTTGTGATTAGGGTGCAGCCCAATGAGGGTGTCACGATTCGCTTTGGTTCGAAGGTTCCAGGTGCATCAATGCAGGTGCGCGACGTGACGATGGACTTCGCCTACGGACATGCCTTCACCGAAGACTCCCCCGAAGCTTATGAGCGCTTGATTCTGGACGCCCTGCTTGGCGAACCACCGCTGTTCCCAAGGCAGCGCGAGGTGGAGTTGTCATGGGAGATACTCGACCCAATCGTTGCCGCTTGGGAGTCCAGTGGGCGCCCAGAGGAGTATGCACCAGGATCCTGGGGCACTGATTCGGCCGATCAGATGATGGCCGCAGATTCTCGAGCCTGGAGACGCCCATGATCGTAGAGTTGCCACAGACCACCATCTCGAAGGTTGGCAAGAAGCTTCAAGAACTGCGCGAGAGCGGCGGCGTGGTGTCGCTTGGCCGTGTCCTCACTCTGGTCGTGGAGACCGACTTTGAACACCTAGAGCAGGCCGTCAGCTGCGCCAATGGGGCATCGAGACTTCACCCTTCGAGAATCATCGTCCTTGCCCAATCTCCGGATGCGGCTGCCCAGTCACGCTTGGATGTTGAGATCCGGGTTGGTGGCGATGCTGGGGCGAGTGAGGTAATCATCCTCAGGGCTCAGGGGGAGGTGTTGAGCAACAAGGAGTCGCTCGTTACCGGACTGCTGCTGCCGGATGCCCCGGTTGTGGCCTGGTGGCCCGCGCAGAGCCCGGAGAACCCGTTCGGGACCGAAATTGGAGCCATCGCATCTCGAAGAATTACCGATAGCGCTAACGAAACCGACCCAATTGCTTTCCTGCACGAGCTGGCTAGGAACTATCAACCGGGCGATGGCGATATGGCATGGACGCGAATCACGCTCTGGCGCTCGCAGCTAACCGCACTCATGGATCCTCATCAGGATAGAAACGTAGTTTCGGCGACCGTCTTTGGCGCGCAATCCTCTCCCAGCGCGCACCTGCTGGCCGACTGGTTGCGCCTGAACCTAGCGGTCGAGGTTCAGTTGGTTTCTAACCTGGATGGCAATCCAGTTCAGGGCATCGGTGGTGTTGAGATCAATTTTGATTCGGGCAATGCACTGCCGAAACTGCACGGCGCACTGCTGAAAAATGAACAGGACGTTCATCTTTTCGAACGACTCGCCTTTATGGCGCGTCGGGCGCGCTAAGGCCTCGATTCAACATCTAGCGGCACGATTGTTGCCACGCACTACGATAGTGGCGCGGCTGCGACACGATTTCGCCAAATTGGTAAACAATTGCCATTTTTCGCGTGATTTGTGGCAGCACGACGCCTTTTAGTTGTCGTGTTGCGTGAGGCTCGCCTTGGTAAAACCCCTTTGCGATCTGAATGCGGCCCCACTCCTTCGGCAGGTTAGGGTTGTGGGTAAATTGAGGAGAGCACTTTGACCAAGGCAAAAATGCCGGTCGAATGCCGCCAGTCCCCCCCCGCAATGGTTGCGGATCGGGCTAGGCTGTGGACCGTTAAAGATCACCAGACCGCGCAATCGCGCCTGTCTGGACTGTTACAAACAATTGGCGCCACCCTACTGGGCGCCAATGCGACCTGTCTGCCCAAAGGAGG
>JALQVB010000044.1 GCA_023260495.1 Aquiluna sp. | reverse complement strand
CATCTCGCTGCAAACTCACCTCACGTTTGGACTGTCTACCGTGGTTGTCAGCATCTTGGTATTGATCACCTGGATCCCGCTGAGAGTAAAACCTGGACTGGGTTCGGTGATGAACGCCCTAACCATCGGTTTGTTTGCCGATTGGGCACTTTCCTGGCTACCGCGGCCAGATTTCTACCTCGGACAGCTAGCGATGTTTCTGGCGGGAATGGCAGTCATCTCGTTTGCCACCGGAATGTACATCTCAGTAGGGATGGGCAAGGGCCCGCGCGACGGCCTGAACGTTGGTTTGGCCAAGGCCACCAAAAAGCCTTTTTGGATGGCCAGAACCTTTGTTGAGATCAGCGTTGTGACAATCGGATTCTTGCTTGGTGGCCAAGTGCGCGAGGGCACACTGATATTTGCCGTGCTAATCGGCTACATGAACCAGCTCGGCCTGAGGCTGTTTAGGCTGGCGGATCGAGACGGCAAGGTCTAATTAGCCGCTGTTGTGAGCGGTCAGCTGTTGACCCCTTCTGAACACATCTCAGTAGACGTACATGAAGCCGATAATAAACATTATGTCAACCAAAAGAAATGCACCGCTCCCCGCCGCAGTGCTTGGTCTTTGCTCCTAGAGGCGTTGCGTGGCAGCAGACCATTCGGTCAGCTTTTGCATTGCCGCTCCAGATAGCAGAGCAGCGCTGGCCTTGGCATATCCATCAGCCAATCGTTGGTTGAGATCCAACTTGGCACTATGCGGGTCTTTGGCAAGTTCGTAAGAAACGATTCCTGCAGCCGCATTGAGCGCAACCATTTGAGCTATCTCCACAGCATTGGGAAAGTCGTGGCCTTCGAAGAGATTGCTCGCTACCTTGGCGTTGTGCTGCGCATCGGCTCCGATTAGGGCCTCAACCGAGACCCTGGGTAAACCGATCTCTTGTGCATCGAATGCCATGTGCCTAACTTCGCCACCTGCCACCTGCCAGACATCATTTGTGGCTGTGGTGCTCAGCTCGTCAAGGCCGTCGTGGGAACGGAAAACAAGGGCACTGCGCCCTCGATTTGCCATTTCCTGGGCCATCAGCGGCGCCAACTCAGGGTTTGACACCCCCATCGCCGTGGCAATCGGCTGGGCCGGATTTGCTAGTGGACCCAGGAAGTTGAAGGTGGTCGGGATGCCGAGCTCACGCCTGATCGGTGCAACATGTCGCATCGCCGGATGGAACACCGGAGCAAAGAAGAAGGTGATGCCAGCCTCTTTGAAAACCTGGGACACCTGCTGCGGGGCCAAATCCAACCTGATGCCAAGTACCTCGAGCATCTCGGACGAGCCAGTCTTGCCGGATGCAGACCTAGAGCCATGCTTCAGGACTGGCACCCCAGAGGCAGCTGTAAGGACTGATGCCATGGAGCTGATGTTCACAGTTCCCACCAGGTCTCCCCCGGTGCCGACAATATCTACCGCGTCATCACCGGTTTCCAGCAGCAAAGCATTTTGCAGCATGACATCGACTAGGCCGGCCAGCTCCTGAACGGTCTCTCCCTTGGAGCGCAATGCAATCATGAAGGCGCCTATTTGACCGGGAGTTGCCTCGCCTCCCATGATTTGGCCCATTGCCCAGGCAGCCTCTTCCCTGCCGAGGTCTCCCCCATCAAGAAGCTTTGCTAAAACCTGTGGCCAGGTGAGTGAAGTCATGAGAAAAGTGTAGCCCGCGTTTTTCAACATTTTTTTTCGACAAAAACGGTCAAAAATCGGGCCTCTAGCGGGCTTTGAAAGTCATCTTTGGGTAAGCTTGAAACATGTCTGTAACCTCTCCTGCTGCGCCCTTGACCATTCAGCGGCCCAATGTAACTAGTGTCGGGACAATAGTTTGGCTGGGAAGCGAGGTGATGTTCTTCGCCGGTTTGTTTGCGATGTACTTCTCACTGCGCGCCGGTGCCCCTGATTTGTGGGCCAATGACACTCAGATTTTGAACGTACCGTTCGCTCTGGTAAACACTTTGATCCTTGTGGCGAGCTCCTTCACCGCACAGTTTGGTGTCTTCGCAGCAGAGCGCATGCAGGCACGCAGAACCGGCCCCTCCCCTGCTAAGTGGGGCATGATCGAGTGGTTCTTCCTCACCTACGTGATGGGCGCAATCTTCGTCGCTGGTCAGGTATGGGAGTACGCGACCTTGGTTTCCGAAGGTGTCAGCCTGAGTTCAAACTCATATGGCTCTGCCTTCTACATCACCACCGGCTTCCACGCTCTGCACGTGACCGGTGGTCTTATCGCCTTCCTGCTGGTTATCGGCAGGGCCTATGCAGCCAAGAATTTTGGTCACCGCGAAGCAACCAGTGCCATTGTGGTCTCGTACTACTGGCACTTTGTTGACGTTGTCTGGATCGGCCTGTTCCTAGTCGTCTACGTTCTGAAGTAACCATGGAGAAGAACTTGAACAAAAAACCAATGCGCCGCCGCCCGTGGGCTCTGGGAGTCGTAATCTTCCTAGGCCTTATTGCTTCTGGTGGTGGTTATGCTTTTGCAACTCAGAGCGTGCAAACCAACGCTGTAGGGTCTGCCGAGCAGATCGAGGAAGGTCGCAAGCTATTCCTAGCTAACTGCGCCACGTGCCACGGTTCAAATGGTGAGGGTGCAATTGGTGGCCCATCGCTGATTGGCGTTGGAGCTGCTTCGGTTGACTTCCAGGTTGGCACCGGCCGCATGCCAGGACAGGCCTCCGGTCCCCAGCTTTACAAGAAGCCAGTCCAGTTCACCGAGGAGCAGATTGCTGCCATGGCATCGTATGTGGCATCCCTTGCCCCCGGACCGGCTATTCCATCCGAGGAGATTCTTCGCACCGACGGTGACCCAACCCACGGTGGAGAACTATTCCGCATCAACTGTGCAATGTGTCACAACGCTGTTGGTGCCGGTGGAGCGCTGACCGAAGGTAAGTTTGCGCCCGCGCTTGGTGGAGTCTCTGAGAAGCACATCTACGAGGCAATGATTACCGGCCCGCAGAACATGCCAGTCTTCAACGATGCAAACCTCACCCCTGAGGACAAAAAGGACATCATCACCTACCTGAAGTACGTCGAGCAGAACGACTCCGTGGGTGGCCTGGAACTGGGATCGATTGGTCCAGTTGCAGAGGGATTATTCACGTGGATATTCGGGTTGGGATTCATCATCGCAATCACGGTCTGGTTGGGAGCAAAGGCTAACTAATGAGCGAGCTAGAACAGTACTCGGCGGGCAGCAGAACCAATATCGAGCGCCCGATCAAGGATCCTGGCATGGAGCCTCACCGTGAGCGCATGACCGACAAGAGTGAGCGTCACGCTCGCAATGCTGAGCGTCAGGTAGCTCTACTCTTCGGCATCAGCGTGATTGGTGCAATCATCGCCGTATGGGGCTTCCTTGCTTTCCCAATCGTTGGCGGTGACCTCTCGGCGACCCGTAACGGTGCATTCTGGATGGGAATCGGAATGGCCCTGTCGCTGCTCGGCATCGGTTTCGGCGCAGTGCACTGGGCTAAGACCCTGATGCCTGATGCCGAAGTTGCCGAGGATCGCCACATCGCACGCAGCTCTGATGAGACTCGTGCAAAGGCCGTGGAAATCATCAAGCTGGCCGACGGTGAGTCAGGATTTACTCGCCGCAAGCTGATTCGCCGCTCGCTCTACGGCGCCCTGGCTTTCTTCCCAATCCCAGCCGTAGTCATCTTTGGTGACCTTGGTCCTTCGGTCGGCGACACCTTGAAGCACACCATGTGGCGCTCGGGCACCCGATTGACCAAGGACCCAACCGGTATTCCAATCAAAGCTTCTGAGGTAACTATCGGATCCGTTTTCCACGTGATCCCGGAGGGACTAAGTGAGCTGGAGCACCACAAGCTCGAGGAGAAGGCAAAGGCTGCCGTTCTGCTCGTGCGCGTGAACCCCGCTGACCTCAAGGAAGATCCGGCCAAGGCTGGATGGAGTTACGACGGCATCGTTGCCTACTCCAAGATCTGCACCCACGTGGGCTGCCCTGTGGCTCTTTACGAGCAGCACACACACCACCTGCTATGCCCATGCCATCAGTCGACCTTTGATTTGGCCGACCACTGCAAGGTGGTCTTTGGGCCGGCAGCACGACCTCTCCCCCAGCTGCCAATCACGGTAGATGCGGAAGGTTACCTTGTCGCACAAAGCGATTTCCTAGAGCCAGTTGGCCCGTCATTCTGGGACATGAGGAAGTAAGCAAATGAGCAACGCAACAGAGCCAAAGACAGCACTCGGCAAGACTGCCAATTACCTGGACGAGAGACTCACGCTCGGTTCGGTCCTGAAGAACTTCGGGCGCAAGGTCTTCCCAGACCACTGGAGCTTCATGCTCGGCGAGGTCGCGATGTACTCGTTCGTGATTCTGATTCTCTCTGGAACATTCTTGACCTTCTACTTCCAGCCTTCGATGGCGCACACCATCTACGAAGGTAGCTATGCACCACTCAAGGGTGCTGAGATGACCGTCGCCTACTCGTCCTCTCTGGACATCAGCTTTGACATTCGCGGCGGCCTCCTGATGCGTCAGGTGCACCACTGGGCTGCTCTGCTCTTTGTCGCAGCCGCAGGACTGCACATGCTGCGCGTGTTCTTCACCGGTGCATTCCGCAAGCCGCGTGAGCTGAACTGGCTGGTCGGTTTCTTCCTGTTCCTGGCTGGAATGGGTGCCGGATTTACCGGATACTCGCTACCAGATGACCTACTCTCCGGAAACGGCCTTCGCATCATTGACGGAATGATCAAGGGAATCCCGCTCGTCGGCCCAAGTATCTCTTCGGGCTTCTTCGGCGGTGAATTCCCAGGCACCGAGGTCATTGCGCGCCTATACAGCCTGCACATCATGATTATCCCTGCAGTGATCATCGCCCTGCTAGCGGTCCACCTCATGATGGTTGTCATCCACAAGCACACCCACTACCCAGGCCCAGGACGCCGCGATGACAACGTTGTTGGGTACCCGCTGATGCCTGTTTACGTTGCAAAGGCTGGTGGATTCTTCTTCCTGGTCTTCGGTGTAATCGCTGCAATTTCCGCAACCTTCACAATCAACCCAATTTGGAACTACGGACCGTATGATCCATCACCGGTTTCCGCTGGAACCCAGCCTGACTGGTACATCGGTTGGCTTGACGGGGCCCTGCGTTTGGCTCCAGGTCACATGGATGTCTCAATCTTCGGCTACGTAATCCCAATGGGTGTCATGCTGCCGCTGATTGTCTCGCTGCTGTTCCTAGCCGTCGTTGCCGCCTACCCATTCATTGAGGCTTGGGTAACCGGAGACAAGCGTGAGCACCACCTGCTCGACCGCCCTCGCAACGCCCCTACCCGCACCGCAATCGGTGCTGCCGGCGTCACTTTCTACGCCGTGCTTTGGGCTGGCGCTTCGACTGACCTAATCGCGGTCTTCTTCCAGATGTCGCTGAACCACGTGCTTACCGCCATGCAGGTTCTACTAATCATTGGCCCAATCCTGGCCTACTGGGTCACCAAGCGTACTTGCCTGTCGCTACAGCGCAAGGACCGTGAGATTGCCTTGCACGGCCGCGAGACTGGACGAGTTGTTCGACTTCCGCACGGTGAATACATCGAGATCCACGAGCCCGTAGACAAGTACGAGCTTTGGAAGCTGGTGGACTTCAAGGACTACGAGCCGATCATGCCTCGCCCGAACAAGGATGGCAAGATCACTCTTGGCACCAAGATTCGCGCTTCGCTATCGAAGTTCTACTTCGAGGACCGCATTGCTCCAGTCTCGAAGGCCGAGTATGAGCTTGCACACGCTGACCACGCTCCAGAGACAATCGAAGAGCCAAAGCGCAAGCCAAAGCAAATCAAGGCCAAGAAGTAACTCAAAACCCAAACAGAAATAGCCCTGGAGGAAATCCAGGGCTATTTTCTTGTGGAGATGGGGGGAATTGAACCCCCGTCCACTACCAAGTTTGTGGCTCTTCTACGGGTGTAGCCTCAGAAGTCGTTCTACTTGGCTGCGGCATTTGTTTGAGGCAACTACGCCGACCAGCCCAGTCAAAGTTCCAAGTCCCGCCCCGGCCTTTGACGCACCGCGGCAGCGAGATTTCTAAATGACGTTTGGGTCTAGGTCGAAATCGAACCTAGGCAAACGGACTTCGGGGCTAGCTTAAGCAGCTAGGGCGAAGTCGGCGCGCTTTGTATTGGCACCTATGTTTTTACACAGAGCGTTTACGAGATAACTGTGCATCCTCGACCCGCTTCATCCACGCGTCTCCGCAGTGTCGAAACCGATCATCCCCTATTGAGTTGTCTCTCGGAATTCTCCGAGCACTGAATCATAACAAAAGAACACTGAAAGTTTGCTAAAAGGCCTCCAAGGCGGCCTCGGTTGTCATTACGGTGGCAAACTCTCCATCCAAGTTGGCTGCAGTCATTTCCATCACATGGTCCCCCGAGATGACCTCGCCAAATGTTGATGTCAAGTCAAAGGCATCGGTTGCATCGACAACAAAGCTGGTCTGGTAGCCGAGGTTGCCTGCCATCCGGGCTGTAGTCTCACAGCAAAAATTGGTGGTGATCCCGCAGATAACGAGACTGCGGAAGTTTCGCTTGCTGAGCCAAAGATGCAGATCGGGGGTTCCATAGAAAGCCGAATTTACCGACTTCTGGATGACCGCGTCGTGAGGGCCTGCAAGGATTTCCTCGAGCTGATTTCCCGGATGCGATGGCGATAGCGGTGAGTCTGGATTTGTGGAGTTGTGCTTCACAATCACCACTGGGTAACCCTTACTGCGCCAGCTGGCGACCAGCCTGGAAATATTATCCAAGGCATTTGGGTTTGCCGATACTCCCCAATAGGTAGAGTCTCTAAAGCCCTGCTGCACGTCAATGACGAGCAGGACGGGCTCGTTAGCCATGACTAGTGAGCGTGAGCGTAGCGGTCATGCTCAAACACGAAGCCCACGACCGCAACCACGGCGAATGGCAGAGCGATAAAGAAGAACCACCAGCCAACAGCCAAGCCGGCAAAAGCCAGTGCGGCAGAGGCTCCGATGGCTAGCGGCCACCAGCTCCAAGGAGCAAAGAATCCGACTTCGCCCGACTCGTCCTCAATGTTGCCATCAAGACGATCCTCCGGCAGCGCGGCACTGCGACGCATGCCGCTGTAAAGGTAGAAGGCAATGAAGATAGACAGAATCACCAATAGTCCGATTGCGGCGGTTCCAATTGGTTCAACGTAGCCCATGTCCAGGTAGGTCCAGATTCCGTAAGCGATGTCGGCCAGCGTGAAGTACGCAGCCATCACCAGCAGGATGACAATATTTGACCTCATTAGATGCGGCCCTCCTTGGCGTAAGCTTCCTTCGCCTCAGGAGCTGCATGCTCTGGGTAGTTCATGTCGAAAGCTGGGGACTCGGAGCGAATCCTTGGAATCGAGTGGAAGTTGTGTCGAGGAATTGGCGACTCAGTAGCCCACTCAAGTGAGCGGCCATAGCCCCAAGGGTCCTTCAGTTCAACCTTGACACCATTTCGGTAGGTAATCCAAACGTTCCACAAGAACGGAATCATGGAAAGAGCGAGGATTGCCGCGCCAGCAGTCGAGAGCATGTTCATCTGGGTGAATCCGTCCTCTGGCAGGTAGGTTGCGTAGCGTCGAGGCATACCCATCACACCCAGCCAGTGCTGAATCAGGAAGGTGGTGTGGAAGCCAACAAACAGGGTCCAGAAGTGGATCTTTCCGAGGCGCTCGTTCAGCATCTTTCCGGTGAACTTTGGCCACCAGAAGTAGAAGCCGGCAAACATTGCAAACACGACCGTTCCAAACACTACGTAGTGGAAGTGAGCAACCACGAAGTAGGAATCGGAAAGGTGGAAGTCAAGCGCAGGTGAGGCAAGAATCACACCGGTGAGGCCACCAAAGACGAAGGTAACCAGGAAGCCAAGGCTCCACAGCATTGGTGTCTCGAAGGTGATCGACCCTCGCCACATCGTTCCGATCCAGTTGAATATCTTCACGCCGGTCG
>JALQVB010000043.1 GCA_023260495.1 Aquiluna sp. | reverse complement strand
TTGGCCTGCCACATCTGGCCGGACCGTTCGTGTTCACAATCATCGCCCAGCTCAGCTCCACGCTGGTCTTCTGGTTCGGCCTCAAGCCCGACCCGCTGCTACTTGCTAGAGAAGTGGCTCAGCTAGAACCAACCAAGCGCAACACCAGCCTTGCCGGCGCGCTGGCCGCCATTAGAAGCTACCCGCTGGCCGGCTTCGCGGTGCTCAGCATCGCGCTCAGTCACATGGTCATGGTTTCTGTGATGTCGATGACGCCTGCTCACCTCTCCGCCGAGGGACACTCGCTCAGCGAAGTGGGATTCACCATTTCGCTGCACATTGCCGGCATGTATGCCTTCGCCCCTATTTTTGGAACCCTCAGCGACCGAATTGGGGCCAAGCGAGTGGTGCTTGTTGGTCAACTGGTTTTCTTGATCTCCCTGGGCTTCTCGGGTTTTGGGCAGTCAAATTTCTACTCAGTGCTGTTTGGCCTTTTCCTGCTGGGACTTGGCTGGTCAGCTTCTACCGTTGCAGCTAGCGCACTGCTTAGTGAGATCCTGCCGGCCAAGGAGCGCACCGTCGTTCAGGGCTTCAGCGATTCGCTGATGAGTTTTTCAGGGGCATTTGGTGGCGCGATTGCCGGTTCGATCTTGGCTCTGTTCACATTTGGGGGCCTAAATGCAGCCGCGCTGGTTCCGGTGATCTTCATCGTGCTTGCCACTGGTTTCTCGGCACGCTGGAGCAAATAAAAAATCTCGCTTCCGGAGATTGTGTCTCCGAGAGCGAGATTTGTGACCCCAGCGGGATTTGAACCCGCGCTACCGCCGTGAGAGGGCGGCGTCCTAGGCCGCTAAACGATGGGGCCTGAACTACAACCTGAGAATCATGCCACAGATTGGCGCCAAGAGCAATTTATTTGCTGAGCAAACTGAGTGCAGCGGGGTGGACGGTGACGCTAAACGGGGCCGGGCCAACCAATTCACCATCGCAGGATGTGGGAAACCCTGAGTTCTCGACCCGGATTTGCTTCGCCTTGAATATCTCGACCTCCGGAAACTCAACGTGTCGGCCTTCATAGACCTTAGGAAAGATCTGCAAGAGCCGGGGGCGAGAGACCTCATGCAGGATGAACACCTCAACCTCACCATCGGTAATCTCGGAATCGGGTGAAATCTTCATTCCGCCACCAAAGTTCTTCACATTTGCCACCCCACACAGCATGGCCCGAATGTTGCGCTCGGCGCCATCTGCCACGATGCGATAGTCGATCGGCTTGAACCTAGGAAGTTCGAGCAGCATCGCTGCCACATAGGAGTTGGGCCCCTTGGGCCACTTCAGTCCGTTGGCCCGCTGGGCACAAATCGCATCGAAGCCCGCTGATACCGATCCCAGCGACCAGAACCTGCGATCGCTTTTTTCCACCAGCATCACGTCCACCTGACGCGGCTGCACCAATGAACCTGCGATATTCTCCACCGCCGCCTGAGGATCGTCGAGAGATATTCCCAGCTGCCGCACCTGATCGTTACCGCTGCCTGCCGGGATTAGCCCAGCGGCAGCCCGGTCTCCATTGCGATATTTACACCCAGCTGACTGGTGCCATCGCCGCCGGCAACCACAATCCCAGAGAGCTCCTGGGAGCGAGCCAGCAGAGCAGCTTTGGCACTGGCGGCGCTGTCCGCGGAAAAATCGATCACATCGATGCCTAGCTCGGCAAATTTGGAAAAGACCTTTGGCCTAATCGCCGCTGCACTGCCACGATTGGCGGCCGGATTGATAATCACACCTAATGGCTTCATCGCCACTACCTTTCAAACTTGAGCCAAAGATAGACCCTGGCGAGGCAGTTTGCCGCCATTGCGGCCAAATAGGCTAGGGGCATGAAAGTTACCAAGTGGCAACATGCTCTGCTGCAAATCGAGCAAGAGGGTGCCCAGTTGATTGTGGATCCAGGGTTCTTCTCCGAGCTGCCAGCAACGCAGAACGTGGTAGCCATCACGCTCAGCCACGTTCACGATGACCACAGCTACCGTGACCACGTCGAAGAACTTGTCAGTCGTCACCCCGAAGCGCTGCTGTTTGGCACCGAGGAGGTGCGCGACAAGTTATCAAGCCTGAGGGTGGAGCCGGTCTACCATGGCGACCGCCACCAGGTCGGCCCCTTCACCCTGGACTTTTATGGCGATCTACACCAGGAGATCCACCGCAGCATCCCAATTGTGCAGAACTTCGGCCTGATGGTGAATCAGGAGCTTTACTACCCGGGAGACAGCTACACAATTCCCGAGACCCCAGTTGCCACCCTGGCCTGCCCCTCGATTGCTCCCTGGCTAAAGATCTCCGACGTCATGGACTTTTTAGAAGCAGTCCGTCCGCAGCGCGCCTTCCCGACGCACAACGCACTGCTATCGGAAGTGGGACATCAGCTTTACAACTCGCGCATTCAAGATCTGACTGAAAAACACGGTGGCGAGTTTAGATTCCTGAGACCTGGCGAAAGCTGGGATATCTAAAGCGCAACAATCACGGCTGCCAGCAGCATTGCAATTGTTGTGCCGCCCCAGAGCCGCTTTTCCTTTTGGCTTCGGGTCACGTTGTTTGCGATGGCGGAAAGTGCTGCAAAGCCCGCAAAAACCCAGTTAGCCACCGCATTGCCCACCTCGTCCAATAGCGGGCTGAATATTCCAAGTTGGGCCAGATAGTGGCCAGCAATCGCTAGTAGAACAGCTGCCGAAGCGGCGCTTGCGAGCCTGAAGCCGACGGGTAATTTCCCAGTTCTCTGGCCACCGAAGGCGTACTCGCCAAGGGGAGCTCCAAGGACCAGGGCTACTTGAAAAAGTGCTGTTGCAATGTATGCAAAAACAAGAAAACCGGAGGCAAATGTCTCTAACATTTAGACCTCCGGGTCATCAAGCTGGGGTACCTGGACTCGAACCAAGAACAAAGGTACCAGAAACCTCCGTGTTGCCAATTACACCATACCCCAAGGGTTGAACCCGAAGGTCCGAGGCTCTATCTTAGTGGGCTTGGGCGAATGCCTCTAGTCGAAGCAGTGACCTTTCTTTGCCGAGCAGCTCCATGCACTCAAATAGTGGCGGTGTAACCCGGCGTCCCGAGATGGCCGTGCGAACCGGACCAAAGGCATTGCGTGGCTTCTCCCCTAGCCCCTCAACAAGTGCCGCACTCAATGCCGCCTGGATACTCTCGGCATCAAAGGCATCTAGCGGCCGAAGTGCCTCTACGGCAGCCGAGACGATTTCTGCGGCGTTGTCGGGAAGCTGCGCTAGCGCATCCTCTGCAAAATGCAGCTGATCATCAGCCAAGAACATGAAGCCCACCATGCCCGGAACTTCAGAGAGCACCGTGACTCTCTCCTGCACCAGCGGCGTAAGCTGCTCAAAAAGCTCGATCTCGGCTGGCGTCGGCTCCGCACCGATAACCCCGGCAGATTGCAGATACGGCAGCGAGCGAGCGGCAAACTCCGCTGCCGGTAGCAGACGAATGTGTGCTGCATTGATGGCATCGGCCTTCTTCTGATCGAAGCGGGCCGGGTTTGGATTGACGTCGCCAACATTGAATGATGCGAACATTTCATCGAGCGTAAAGATGTCTCTATCTGCAGAAATTGACCATCCCAAGAGGGCCAGGTAATTCAACAAGCCCTCCCGAACAAACCCGCGATCGCGATGCAGGAAGAGATTGCTTTCGGGATTGCGCTTGGAAAGCTTCTTGTTGCCCTCACCCATCACAAATGGCAGATGGCCAAACTGCGGAATGAACTTAGCGACGCCAGCCTCAAAGAGTGCGTTGTAGAGGGCAATCTGACGCGGTGTGGAGGAGAGTAGGTCCTCACCTCGCAGCACGTGGGTGACTTCCATGAGCGCATCATCAACCGGGTTTACCAGGGTGTAAAGCGGTTGACCACCAGGGCGCACGACCACAAAGTCTGGGAAAGAGCCAGCCGGGAAGGTAATTTCCCCGCGCACCAAATCGGTAAAAGTAATGTCTTGATCTGGCACCCGCAGCCTAAGCGCTGGCTGGCGGCCCTCGGCGAGGTAGCGTTCACGATCAGCCTGTGACAGCTCACGCTCCGAGTTGTCATAGCCCAGTTGCACTGCCCTTCCGTTGGCAATGTTCCTGGCCTCAATCTCCTCGGCGTTCAAAAAGCTTTCGTAGATGTGGCCCGAGGCCTTCAGCTTCTCAATGACATCCAGATAGATTTCGGATCTCAGGCTCTGCCGGTAAGGACCGTGAGGACCACCAACCTCAACACCCTCATCCCAGTCCAGTCCCAGCCAGCGCAGTGCCTCAATGATCTGCTCGTAGCTCTCTTCACTGTCTCTAGCAGCGTCGGTGTCCTCGATGCGAAAGATAAACTTGCCGCCCTGGTTGCGCGCATAGGCCCAGTTGAACAGCGCCGTGCGAATCAAGCCAACGTGCGGTGTTCCTGTTGGACTTGGGCAGAAGCGAACTCGGATATCGCTGCCCGTGGCAGCAGTAGTTGGGGCGGTAATAATGCTCATAACGAGGAAAGTCTAGGCAACCGGATTACTCAGAACGCCGATTCCGCTAATCTCGCACTCCACCAAATCGCCCCTCGAGATCTTTGAGATGCCTGAAGGGGACCCGGTGAGAATGACATCCTGTGGATTCAGTGTCATGTTTTGCGAGATGTAGGAGAACAGCTCGAGCGGATTGAAGATCATATTGTCGATCCCCTCGCGCTGTCTTAGCTCACCATTGATGCGCGACTCAACGTATTGCTTAGAGAAGTCAAGGTCGGTCTCGATCCAGGGGCCAAGTGGGCAGAAGGTGTCGAAAGCTTTGCTGCGCGCCCACTGCAGATCGCTGAACTGCAGGTCCCGGGCGGTGACATCATTGGCGATTGTGTAGCCCAGAATGTAGTCCGCTGCATCTTCCACCGAAACATTCTTGGCGGTCTGAGAAACCACCATGGCCAGCTCGACCTCGAGTTCAACCTGGCCAGACTGCTGCGGAATCACAATCGTTTCACCCGAGGCGATGATGGCGCTTGATGGCTTCAAAAAGACCAGCGGCTCGGTCGGCAGGGGTTGGTCTAACTCAGCGGCGTGAGCAGTGTAGTTCAGGCCCGCGCAGACAATCTTGCTTGGCTCCACCGGAGCCAGCAGGGTTACGTCCTTGATGTCAAAGACTTGTCCAGTGGGCTCTGGCGAAATTCCTGGAAACTGCGCCAGCTGAACTACCTGCTGGTCTTCAACCAGGCCGAAGCTGACCTCGGACTCCAGCTGAAACCGAACAATTCGCATGGGACTAGTCTGACAGCTTTACCATCCAGCCGTGACGATCTGGCACGGTTCCATACTGAATTCCAGTAAGTTCCTGGCGCATGGCAACAGTCAGCTCACCTGGCTCATTGTCGCCAATGACGATTTCTTCCTCTTTGGACTTCAACAGCCCTACCGGGGTGATAACCGCTGCGGTGCCACAGGCAAAAACTTCGACTATGTCGCCGGCGGCAACCCCCTCGCGAAGCTCCTGCAGCGAGAACTTGCGCTGCTGCACATGGTGACCTCGATCGCCTAGCAACGTAATGACAGAATCACGAGTGATGCCGTGCAGAATGGTGCCATCCAAACTTGGCGTGACAACCTGTCCATCTTTGTAAACAAAGAACAGATTCATGCCACCGAGTTCTTCGATGTACGTTGCGGTCTCCGCATCCAGAAACATCACCTGGGAGCAGCCCTGCTCGTAACCTTCGGCCTGAGCAAGCAGGGATGCGGCATAGTTTCCGCCGGTCTTGGCTTCACCCGTACCGTGCTTGCCAGCCCGAGCTGAATCAAGTGCAATCCAAATCGAAACCGGCTTGATGCCACCGGTGAAATACGGTCCCACCGGTGAGGCAATTACTCGGTATTCGGCTCGGTGCGCGGCTCTCACACCTAGGAAATTCTCTGCCGCGATCTCGAATGGACGGAAGTAAAGCGTCTTCTCTCCCTCGGGTGCTGGCACCCAAGCACCGTCCACAGCAATTAGCTGGCGCAGCGACTCGATGAAGTCTTCGACTGGCAGCTGGGGCAGTGCCATTCGCTGAGCGGAGCGCTGTAGACGCCTTGCGTTAGCATCTGGGCGGAAAGTCCAGATTGAGCCATCCTGATGGCGGTAGGCCTTGATGCCCTCGAAGATCTCCTGGCCGTAGTGCAGCACCGCAGAGGACGGATCCATCTGAATAGGGCCGTAGGGAATCACCTGGTGAGAGTGCCAGCCCTTGTCCTTCTCCCACACCACGACCACCTGGTGATCGGTGAAATGAGTGCCAAAGGTTGGGTTGGCGATGATCGCCTCGCGCTCGTTCGCAGGCGTGGGGTTTTCGTTGCGGGTGACTTGAAAATTCATTTCTAGATTCTCTCCAGGATTGCCCTTGCAATCTGATCCGTATGGCGAGCTTCGTTTCGCTCCAACAGATCAGCGGCAACGGCACGCTCGATCTTTTCGCCAGCCTCGGCAAATCCGAGGGTTTTGGCCAGTAGCGCCGCGGAGAGGATGGCCGCGGTTGGATCCGCCAGGTTTTTTCCGGCGATATCTGGAGCCGAGCCATGAACGGGTTCGAACATGGAAGGGAAGGCTCCCGTTGGATTTAGATTAGCCGAAGCGGCTAGTCCAATGCCACCGGAGATTGCGGCAGCCAAGTCGGTGATGATGTCGCCAAAGAGGTTGTCCGTAACAATTACGTCGAAGCGCTCTGGCGCGGTGACCATGTGAATGGTCGCGGCGTCGATGTGCATGTAATCGTGTGTGACCTGCGGGTATTTTGCCGCAACCTCTTCAACCAGTCGCAGCCACAGCGAGCCAGCATGTACCAACACGTTGGTCTTGTGGACCAAGGTGACCTTCTTGCGCTCTCTACCACTGGCAAGTTCAAAGGCGTACTCGACGGCTCGCCTCACACCAAATGCAGTGTTTATCGAGACCTCGTTGGCAAGTTCCTGCTCGGTTCCCACCCGGATTGCCCCACCGTTGCCTACGTAAGGCCCCTCAGTCCCCTCGCGCACAACTACAAAGTCAATTTCCGGATTGCCACCCAGAACCGAATTCACGCCGGGGAAAAGCTTTGTGGGGCGCAGATTGATGTGGTGGTCAAATGCAAAACGCAGCTTCAGAAGCAGTCCTCGCTCCAAAACCCCCGAGGGTACTCTCGGGTCACCAATAGCCCCAAGAAGAATCGCCTCGTGAGAAGCCAGAGCGGACATGTCATCTTCGGTGAGGATCTCCCCGCTGGCCAAGTAGCGCTTTGCACCCAGGTCATATTCGGTCGCGCTCACGTCTACGCCAGGCAGCGACTTGAGCAGCGCGTCCAGGGCAACTGCAGTAACTTCTTGCCCGATGCCATCCCCGGGAATAACGGCTAAGTTCAGCTTTTCCAAGATTTCCTCACACTTCTTGGAACAACTTTAATGGCTCGCAGCTAAACCTTCACTCGCAGCAGCACGTCGATGGCACGATATTCTTCGCCGTCAACCATTACCTGGCGCTCTTCTTCCCAGACTTTTCCATCCAGCGCCCTGGCCGATAGCCAGTCGCGCAGCTGGTCTGGTGTTGGCAGATGAGCGGGATTTTGAGGCCCACCAAAACCTTCGGTTAGGTTCCGCAGCGAGTGCCAAACCCCGAATAGCTCGCCCGAGGGCAACTGGTTCAAGGCGTTATCCAAACTGGTTTCCAAATCGGGCCAGGGCAGCTGCAGGTAGCAGACGATAACCAGGTCGGGCGAAAGTTGAAACCGAGCCGATCTTGCATCGGCGTGATTTGCCACTACTAAGTGCTCAAGTCCCTGCTCTTTGGCTCGGGCTTGAAATTTCTCTAGGGCGACTGAGGAGAATTCAACGTTTTCTGCCTGGATGCCCCTGGAGGAAAACCACAGAGCATGGCGCCCCTCGCCACCTGCAAGATCAACCACCGCTGATGGCGCTAGACCGCCGAGCTCTTGGACTACGAATTCATTAGGCGTCAGAGCCCAAACTGAGTCCTTTGCCCGGTATCGGGCGTCCCAGTCGGCAGCGGATCCGCTAGTCGGTGACAATGGCAATGCCGAGCTGA
>JALQVB010000042.1:3392-8097 GCA_023260495.1 Aquiluna sp. | reverse complement strand
CGCTTGGCGACGATGCGCTCCTTGAGGGTATCCAGCGGCTACATAAGCTCTTTGGCTAGAAGCCAATAAGGTTCGGCTCGGGAATCAGGTTGATGCCCCATCGAGCAGCTACCCGCTCCTGTATGAACCGAGCTAGCTCTACAATTTCGGTTGCACTTGCTCCACCGGTATTGATGATCGCCAGTGCGTGCTTTTGTGAAATAGCGGCTTTGGAACCCGGGAGCGAAAAGCCCTTCGGTATGCCTGCATTTTCAATCAGCCAACCCGCCGAAAGCTTTACATAGTCGTCGTCAGGCATGCTCCAGAAGTTCATATCCTCCGGGAACTCTGTCAGCTTCTGTCGGCTGACTACTGGGTTTGTGAAGAAGCTGCCGCAGGAGACTGAGTTGGGGTCTTCTGGCTTGACCACCATGCCCTTGGATGAGCGGAGTTCGAGCACGACATCGCGCACCTGCTGCAGCGGAAGTTGAGAGCCGTATGGGGCGCCGACGTGCTCGGTAATCTGGCCGGAAGCCATTGGCACCGAGAGTCCGCCAAGTTTCCTCAGTCGAAATTCAACCCAGCCAACCACTCCCTCCAGGCCGCCCTTCAGAGCGCTGTCTCGGTAAGAAAACTCAAAAAATGCGGCTGGTTTGATCTCCACAAGATTCGAGGCCCTATCGAGAAACTCAATCTGGGTAATTACCTGAGAGACCTCTTGGCCATAGCCACCAACGTTTTGAACTGGTGTGGCACCGACACTTCCGGGAATACCGCTCATTGCCTCAATGCCTGCATAGCCATTCTCAACGGCCCAAGAAACCAGTTCGTCCCAACTTTCACCGGCCTGAACCCTGATCAGAATCTCAGATTCATCCTCGGAGACGATTTCGCGGCCCTGCGTTGCGACCAAAATCACGTTCAGCTCTGACATGTCATCAGCAAAGACGGTGTTGGATCCGCCAGCCAAGATTTGAAATGGCTCGTCTTGGTCCCAAGCGTCTATTACCGCCTCGTAGAGTTCAGAAGCGCTTTCACAGCGCACCAAAGACTTCGGCCTACCACCAACCTTCATGGTGGTCAGCTCAGCTAGCGGGATGGGCGATGAAAGTGTCACAGTTGGACCCAGGCTTGAGCCTTTCCAAGCACCGTGCTGCCCTCGAATGACGTCGTGATGTCGATTCGGGCTTTGTTGGCCTCCTCGTCTAAGGCGCCAACTTTGGCACAAACCTCGATCTCGGCACTTCCAGAGGCTGGAACTACGACTGGCTTAGTGAAGCGAACCCCGTAATCAACAATCTTCGCGCTGTCTCCAGCCCAATCAGCCACTGGCTGGATCGAGATTCCCATGGTGAGCATCCCGTGGGCAAGCACGCCGGGCAGACCGACTGACTGTGCGATGTCGTCGCGGTAGTGGATGGGGTTGAAATCTCCTGATGCTCCGGCATAGCGAACCAGCGAATCCCTAGTGATCTGGTATTTCTGGCAGGCCACCTCTTGACCGATCTCGAGCTCGGTGAATTTAGGCATTTTCACCCCTAACCACGAGAGTTGAAATTGCGGTGCAGACCAGTTCGTTGGCTGCATCGAAAATTTCAGTGTTGAAGGTAACCATGTGATTGCCGCCAAGACTCTTGACGCTCGCGACACTGAGCTCACTGGTTAGCTCATCTCCCGCCACAATAGGCCTCTGGTAAACAAAGCGCTGATCTCCGTGAACGACCCTGGAGAAATCCAATTGCGCCTCTGCGTCTTCAATTACCAGCTTGAGGCTGTGTTCTTGAATTACTACTGGGAAAGTAGGCGGCACGACTAAGTCCGAGTGTCCATTGCCTTTCGCTGATTCCAGCGACCCTGCTGCCGGCTTTGCCATGGTGGCAGCCAGAAACTCGCGGATCTTCTCCCGACCAACGAGATATGGAGCGGTGCGGGGATAGCGCTTGCCCTCAATTTGTGGATTGACCATGGCTTCAGGTTAGCCCAAGGCTGCCAACACTTTTGGGCAAATAAGCCACCGCAGCCTTGAAAATGTCTGATGCCCTTGTTAACATGTGGGTATCGAAGGCAGTAGCCCTAGAGAGTGAGCCCAGAGGGACTTCCGGACGGTCGTCGTTCTGGGCTCGCGCTATTTAATCGCAGATGATTGTGTTAACACGAAAGCGGGACAAACCTCGGCCCCACTCTCCACCTCGCGTCCTAACCCAAGCGAGCGCGTCCGGTATCCAAAGAAGCTGCTGCTGGCTAGAAGTTGCGTGTTGAAAGCTGATCTGCTCCGACAAGGACCAAGTCAGCAGCTCTCGAGTGAGAACCCGTTTATCCAGAGCCCGATGGTTCTCGTCTAGTTCTACAAAGAGCTGGATCGCCTCGTTTGGTTTGAGAATCTGCACCAGGCTTCTGAGGCAATCCTCTCGGGCAGAGGTTTCCGACGGCGCGCCACTGACGAAAAACCAGGCTTCGAAATCCATGCGCGCAAGGCTGCCTAGTATGGCGTTCTTTCTTGACCGACTTTCCTTCACGAAGTGAATGCTGGACTGCCCGCTCTTTCGCATCGAAGACAGCTCTTTGCGGATCCGAGGAACTTTGGCAATGTCCACAAACACGGCGCATAAAACATAGTCCTTTGATTTGGACTCATCGATAAAAACAGCCTTCATTTGAAAATTATGAAGGGGGCCTGGGACATCTTTCTGGTAGCTGAGGCGGGACTCGAACCCGCGACCTCACGATTATGAGTCGTGCGCTCTCACCAACTGAGCTACTCAGCCACGAACTCCAGCGAGGTGGATCTCACTAAAGCTGGAGCCCCGAGACAGGATTGAACTGTCGACCCCTTCCTTACCATGGAAGTGCTCTACCACTGAGCTATCGGGGCAAAATTGCAACCGGGAAAGATTAGCACTAGCGCACCGCACTAGGCAAACGCCAAATTTGCAAATCTAGTGCGACGGCGTCGTAGCGGATCTTGCCACCGACCACCCGCAGGTTGCCATTGCCAAATAGGTTCTCGGCACGCTCTGCGAAAGCAACCGCATCGCGCGGAATCTCGATCTTCCTATCGCGGCCTCGGGAGACGCAAACCAGCACCGACTCGGTGTTGGATTCGCGAATGTAGACCAAGGCCTCTTTGGATGCATAGAGGAAGCGCATTGAGCCATCGACCAGCACCTTGTGCTTCTTGCGGATCTGGGCCAGTCGGGCATACGTCTCGATCATCGATGGATCGCTCTTGCGTTCGCCATTCCAAGGGATTGGCGTTCTTGAGCTTTCGCCATTCCAGCCATCAAGACCAAACTCATCGCCAGCAAAAATCATGGGGATGCCTGGGAAGGTGAATTGCATCCCAGCTGCCACCCGCTGTGCCCCGGGAATGGTGAAGGTCTTGAATCTTCCGGTGTCGTGGGTGTCCAGGGCGTTTAGGTTGTGCATGCGCACGTGCCAGGGGAAGATGCCGGCAAACTGGTTGTGCAGCTGCATCACATCGGAGGCGGCAATGCCCTTGCGGCCAACGCCAACCTGGCCTTCCTCACGCTTCTCCTTTGGATTCCAAAGCCAGCGCCACACCGGCCTGGTGAAGTTTGAGTAGGTCATGGTCGACTGGTAGCTATCGCCTTCTACGTGATTGGCGGCATCCGAGGTGAATTCCCCGATCAGGAAGCTGTCCGGTGACACCTCGTCCATGGTGCTGCGGATGACCTTTCCTATCTCTCGGTTGAAGTTGTCCTCGCGAATCCAGCCGGTCATGTTGGCGACATCGATGCGCCAGCCATCTAGCCCGAAGGGGCTCTTGAGCCACTTCGCAACGACCGAACTCTTTCCCAGAATGAAGCGCTTTCTCAGCTCCTGAGAATTCCAATTGAACTTGGGCAGCGATGGCACGCCCCACCAGCTGTCGTACTTCTTGTTCTCGTCTTGGAAGTAGTAGAACTCGCTCTCCGGAGCCTTTGGGTTTTTGTAGGCGGCAACGAACCATTCGTGGCGGTCCCCAGAGTGATTTGCGGTTAGGTCACCCATGACTTTGAGGCCCTTCGAGTGGGCCTTCTCAACAAGCGACCTCAGCGCTGCGTTGCCGCCAAGAAGCGGATCAACCTCATTGAAGCTGCTGGCGTCGTAGCGGTGATTTGAGCCACCTGGGAAGAATGGCGTGAGATACAAAATGGTGGCGCCAATTTTCTTGAGGTGGTCAAGATGTTCTTCGATTCCCTTGAGATCCCCTCCAAAGAACTGCTCCGCAGTTCCTGGGCCCTTCCCAATAACCTCGGCATCCCAAGACTTCGGGATTGCCCATTCCGGAGCCTTTCGCTTGTCAGCATCTGCGCTGCGCGCAAAACGATCGGGGAAGACCTGGTACAAAACCGCACCTGATGCCCACTTCGGAACTTTGTTGTAGGTGTTGATCTTGAAATCATCTCGGTCTGGCTGGTCCAGCTCGTGCAGTCCGGTGGCGTTGAGCCAAAAGCTCTCGCCGGATCTCAGTTCGATAAAGAACCGGTAGTGCACCTCTGGGTTGTACATGACAATTGGAGCTTCATACCAGCTCCAGCCGTGACGGCGGGCAAACACCGTTAGCTTGGGCGTGAAGAAGCCCTCGCCAGAGTCGCTCTGCCGAATCAGCACCTGCTTGATGGCACCAAAAGACGAATGGATCCGGATGCGAAGCCGCACCCTGTCCATCAGCTTTGGACGCTGAGTGGAAACGTAGAGGCTGGAACCGTCGTGGTGAGGCTGA
>JALQVB010000042.1:0-3382 GCA_023260495.1 Aquiluna sp. | reverse complement strand
TTACCGCTCCACCGGTTAGACCCGAGACGATGTACTTCTGCAAATACAGGAACAGCGCCACGATTGGAATAGCCGCAATCACCGCACCGGCCGCAAACACCGTCCAGCGCTGACCGAACTGATCTGACACATACATGTAAAGACCAACGGCCAGCGTCTTACTCTCCGGTTCAGTCAAAATGATGTTCGCCAGCACGAAGTCGCTGCTGGTGCCGATGAAGGCAAGTAGGCCAATCACGGCAAGAATTGGGGCGGCAAGGCGCAAGATGATGCCGTAGAAAATCTGAGTGTGGGTCGCACCATCAATCTTGGCTGCCTCGTCCAGTTCCTTCGGAATGGTGTTGAAGAATCCATACATGAGGTAGGTATTAGCACCCAGCGCACCACCTAGGTAAACCATGATCAGCGCTAGCTGCGAGCCGATGCCGAGGAAAGGGAAGACGTTTCCGATGTTGACCAGCAGCGCGTAGATGGCAACCAGGGCCAAAAGCTGCGGAAACATCTGCACCAGGATCAGGGTCAAAAGACCCGCACGGCGTCCGGTGAAGCGCAGCCTGGAGAAGGCATAGGCGGCGAGCGCCGATAGGAACACCGAACCAATCGCCGCCGTGCCTGAAATGAACAGGGTGTTCACGAACCAGTTAGCAAAAGGGCGATATGGGTCATCGAACAACTCGCGATAGTTGTCCAATGTGAAGCTCGTGAACAGCGTCGAGGTGAACTGGTCGGCGTTGGCGACCGATCCCGAAATCACGTAGACAATCGGGAAGACTGAGTAGACGATCATCACCCAACCGACAAGGTGCTTCCAGCCCTTCTTGCGAAACCACTGACCAAATGTCGTCTTGCGCTCATCGGTGAGCTGCGCCTTGGCAGCCTTGTAAGCCTTCAGGTCTTCCTTTGATAGCTCTGGATCCATTAGTTCACATCCTCAAGCGTCTTGGTGCGTCTAAACGAGATGTAGGAAACGGTTCCCACGATAAAGAAGATCAGAATCGAGAAGGCAGAGGCCAAACCGAAGTCGCGACCCTCACCGGTGGAGAAGGCGATCTTGTAAACCATGGAAATCAGGATGTCGCTGTGACCAACATTGATAGATGCATCGAAGTCCTTTGGACCGCCTCCGGATAGTAGGTAAATCAGCGAGAAGTTATTGAAGTTGAAGGCAAACGACGTGATCAATAGCGGTGCCACCGAGACGAGCAGCAGCGGCATCTTGATAAGCCTGAGCTGCTGGAACGGTGTCGCTCCATCAATCTTTGCCGACTCCATGAGCTCACCCGGGATCGACTGCAGCGCACCCGTGGTGATGAGGAACATGTATGGGAAGCCCAGCCAGAGGTTCACCAGCAAAATCGAAATCTTGACCATGGTGGCATCGGTGAGCCACGGAATATCCGCCCCACCGAGCAAGACCTGGTTGATAAAGCCGTAGTCCTGGTTGTAGAGCGCCCGCCACACGAATGCGGATAGGAAGCCGGGGAAGGCGTAGGGCAAAATCATTGCCACGCGATACCAGCGCTGCCCACGCAACTTGGCGTCGTTGAACAGCAGTGCAAGTCCAAGACCCAGCAGGAAGGTGGTGAGCACCGAGAGAATCGCAAAGGTGAACGTCCAGATGGTCACGCGAACCAGCGGATCACGAATGCCTGGGTCTGTTACCGCTCGAACAAAGTTGTCCATGCCAACAACCACACGCCAACCAGGAGCGAGCTGCTCGCCGTCTTGGGCGGTATAGGCGCCCTCTCCAGTGTCGTAGAAGACTTTGCCGTCCTCAACGCGCGTCATGGTGTCATTGACCTCATCGAAGTCCAAGCGCGGACCGAAAGTTACGGCCTGCGATGCGTCTGCCGTCATCAAGAAGTAGGAGTCGGGATCTTCGGTGAGGTAGACGCGCATCCGCACAACCTCTTCCTGACGCTCGACAACCTCTTTGAAGGTGAGGGCGTCATAGCCATCGGCAGCAGTTGCAACACCGAGGTTGTTGAAGTCGGTTGGATTGGCAGGGCTAAGAACCTCGCCGTCGGCGCCAACCACAACGTCCTGATTGCCAGACTCGTCCGTTATCGTCACCAGGAAGTTAAGCTCTCCATCGGCACCGGTGACGATGGAGAGTGGATAGACGGGAGCCTCTGGAACGCGGGTCTGCCCGTTTAGCAGCAATGCGTTGATGGCATCAGCCTTATCGCTGTTGTGCATTGTGCCGTAGTTGGTGAACGCGATGTAGGCGCTGTAACCAACCACATAAACCTGAAATATCGCCATGAAAATAAGACCCGGCACCATGTACTTGGCGGGAAGGTTGCCGCGTCGTAGATAAACCCAGTTGACCAATATGGTGGCTAGGGCAACAATTCCGGCGAAGAGGTAGTCCTCGTTGCCGATTAGCACCATGATGGCGAACACCATGGCTGCAGTGACGATTGCTAGCGCCACAATTTTGATGATTGTTCCGTAGAGCGATGGAGTACCACCGTCGTTCAGAGCGGTTTTCTCGCTCCTACGCTTGCCTTTTGGCAGTTGCCAGGTTGGGCCTTTTGTTTCTGTGCTCACAGATTTTTACCTGTTCACTAATGAGAGAAAAAGGGGGCGGGTCGATTGGGACCCGCCCCCTCTCTCGTATTTACTTCTTAGGTGTTAGCCAGCGATAGCAGCGTTGATCTCATCGATCATCTTCTGCCATCCCTCGCGAGCGTCAACCTGGCCGGTCATGATTGCAGCCTCGGTTGAACCCCATGAAGCCCATACGCTACCCATCTCAGGGATCGAAGGCATTGGGGCAGCGTTCTCGCCAACAGCACCGAAGCCGGCAACAATCTTGTTGTCAGCTGGCACTGCAGCTAGAGCACCCTTGTGAGCAGGAATACGTCCACCGATCTCGAAGATCTCGATCTGTGCAGCTTCGCTACCGATGTACTCGGATAGGAACTTGTTCACGTACAGTGGGTCATCGGTCTGGCTGGATACGTAGAATCCGCGAGCACCTAGGAACTGGCTTGCAGTCTGGCCACCAACCGAAGGTAGTGCGTAGATTGCGTAGCCGTCGTCTCCCAGAGCCTCTGCGATACCAGGAGCTGCCCAAGGACCGGTGATCCAGCAGGCAAGCTCGCCAGCCTTCATCTCGGCCTCAACGGTTCCGTAGTCCTTGAAGGAGAAGGTGTCGCCGTTAGCGGCTAGCCACTCAGCGAAGGCAAAGCCTTCCTCGCCAGCCATACCCAGCTCAGAAGTGTAGGAGCCGTCTGCGTTCTGCTTGAACACTGGGGCACCGAACGAGGTCTGGATGTAGTACATGTGGTAAGGGTCACCGCTGTCAGCGCCCATGGCAACCTCTACACCGGCGGCAGCAACCTCATCCCAGGTAGCAGGCTGCTCTGGAACCATC
>JALQVB010000041.1 GCA_023260495.1 Aquiluna sp. | reverse complement strand
AGGCGAGCCTGACGCTCCTTGAAAGCCTGGGACCCCGGGGTCGGCATGTTTCTAATAACCACGAACTGCTGGCCCATGGTCCAGAAGTTGGAAACTAGCCAATAAGTCATGACTCCCAGCGGGAAAGACAGACCGGAAACCAGGAAGACCAAAGGCAGCACGTAAAGCATGATCTTCTGGGTTTGCATGAACTGGCTGTTCTGAACGTCTGGGTTCTGGTTCTTAGCCATGATCTGCTTTTGGGTGATGAACTGCGAGGCGCTCATCAGGACAATCATGATTCCAGCCAAGATCTTCACATTGATTTCCGGGCTGCCGAAGAAGGTGTCCGAGAGCTGGGCCCCGAAGAGCTGGGCTGAAGAGAAGGACTGGGCGAGGTTTGCGTCAAGCAGTCCGACTCCAGCCTGATTGCGCTGAGCGCCGTTCAGAACAAAGAAAAGGCCCATAAAGATAGGCATCTGCAACAGGAGTGGCAAACAGGAGCTGAAAGGATTGGAGCCGGTGCGCTTGTAGAGCTCCATTTGCTCCTTGGCAAAGCGCTCACGAGACTCGCGGTCGGTCTTGCCCTTGTATTTCTTCTGCAGCTTCATCAGCTCGGGCTGGACAAGCATCATGTTTCGCTGCGACCGGATTTGCTTGACAAAGACCGGAATCAGGGCCGCGCGAACCACGATTACTAGGCCGACGATTGCCAGCACCCACGAGATTCCAGAGTCATAGTCGAGTCCGATTGAGCTCAGGCCGGTGTGGAAACCCACCAGAATTAGCTCAATCGCCCATTTGATAGGCCATAGAAGATCCACTGATTACCTCGTTTTCTCGGAAAAATCGGGACTTACAAATCCTAGTCTGCCAACCCGGATCCAGTCTGGGCCAGCCGGAACCTCATCCACACCACCGGATGACCAGGGGTTACAGCGCAGAATTCGCCAGGCGGTCATCGGTACTCCACGCAAGATGCCAAACCTTTGCACAGCCGATAGGCCATAGCTGGAGCAGCTCGGGTAGTAGCGACAAACATTTCCATAGAGCGGCGAAATCAGCTTGCGCCACCCAACTATCGGCGCAATCAAGATATTTCTGGGGAAAAGCCAAAGCAGTGCTAGAACTTTCACTTGATCTTCTCCAACAATCGGCCGATCTCGGCCTCTAAAACGTTGAACTCGAGAGCCGCGGTACCTGGCCTCATACGGAACACCCCATCGATGGTGGGGGTTGCTTGTAGGTATCCAGAGAGAATCGCGCGAACTCTGCGCTTCACAAGGTTTCTATGAACGGCATTACCTATCGCCTTAGAGACGACAATGCCGTATCGATTGGATTCTGATGAACGGTAGTGCAACGTGGCCACCGCATTAGACACTCGATTACCTCGAGAAATTACTTCTCGAATCTCTCGAGACGAGCGAAGCCTTCGCTCGCGCGGAAGCACTGCTTCCTTATGCGCTCAGCTCGGTGCGGCCCTTACGACGACGGGCTGCCATGATTGCACGGCCGGCGCGGGTGCGCATGCGGGCTCGGAAACCGTGGGTCTTTGCACGACGACGGTTGTTTGGCTGAAAAGTGCGCTTGCTCACTTCGTTACTCCTGAAAACTTGTTGGGGAGATCCCTAGATAACCTGAATAATTTACGGCCAAAGACCCAAAAGGTCAAGAATCAGATTGAAATCCCCAACAATATTTCTCCTTACACCTCGATAATTCAAATTATCGAGAGCGACACGCCGAGTCGATTTGATTTATGCAGAATGTTTCAGTTGAATGATGGCTCTGGAGTTTTCGGGGCATGGAGAACTTAGAGTTTTCCACAGAAATTTAAGGTTTTTCCACAACGTGGTGGATATGTGTAAAAATCTGTGGATAACTCAGATTCGGTTAGGGAGAGATGATGGCTGACGCGGCGTTTCAAACATCGTGGCAAAAGCTCATCTCAAAGGTTTCAGAAAACCCAGAAGTTACTCCCCATCTCCGTGGGCACCTAAATCTTGCGGTCCCGAAGGGGGTCCTGGATGACACTCTTTACATAGAGGTGCCCAACGAAACAACCAGATCGATGATCCAAAGCAGGCTCAGAGACCACATTCTCGGGGCCCTTGGTGAGTTAGCGGACTTTGGTGGGCCTCAAACATTTGTTGCCATAACTAACGAAGACCTACAGGTTCCGATTCGAATCGAAGTAGCGAGCGAACCGGAGCCAGTCCCCGATTTTGATCGTGATCCAGCGACCGGGCCGGTTACCACCGCAGCGCAATCGGGCTTGAACCCCAAATACAGCTTTGACACCTTTGTTACCGGAGGGTCTAACAGATTCGCCCACGCCGCAGCTTTTGCTGTGGCTGAAGCTCCAGCGGAGGCATACAACCCGCTTTTCATCTACGGATCATCGGGTTTGGGAAAAACCCACCTGCTGCACGCGATTGGCCACTACGCGATTCACCTAAAGCCGAGAATCAAGGTGCGCTACGTGTCTTCCGAGGAATTCACCAACGACTTCATCAACGCAATTCAGAACAACAAGACTTCGGAATTCCAGGCCCAGTACCGAGACGTTGACATCTTGCTGGTTGATGACATTCAGTTCCTCCAGGGGAAAGACCAGACCCAGGAAGCGTTTTTCCACACCTTCAACACGCTGCATGACCACAACAAGCAGGTCGTTATCACCTCGGATCTTCGTCCTAAAGAGCTTGCGGGCTTCGAAGAGCGGATGCTGTCGAGGTTCGAATGGGGCCTTATTACAGATATCCAGGCCCCTGAGTTTGAAACCCGTGTGGCCATTCTGCGCAAGAAAGCGGCGATGGAACGAATTGCAGTTCCGGATGATGTCATCGAATACATGGCTACACGCATCTCATCAAACATCCGAGAGCTTGAGGGGACTCTAATCCGCGTCACGGCATTTGCAAACCTCAACAAGCAACCAATTGACATGGACATAGTCCAGGCGGTTTTGAAAGATACCTTCAGCCTGGACGCCGAAACTAGCATTTCGCCGCTATCAATCATTTCCGCTACGGCGGAGTACTACAAAATAAGTATTGACGACATAACGGGTTCAGGTAGGCAGCAGGCCGTTGCGCTAGCGAGGCAGATTGCCATGCACATTTGTCGTGAGCTAACTGACTTATCACTACCAAAAATCGGAACTCACTTTGGTAATCGAGATCACACGACTGTCATGTATGCAACCAAAAAGGTGAGTGGCATGATGCGTGAACGCCGGTACATCTATAACCAGGTCTCAGAAATAATCCAAAAAATCAAAGACTCACACAAATAGTTTTATTTAAATCTGTGGATAAGTCAGGTTTTACCTGTGTAAAAGGCTCTTCTTTCTGTTAGTTCACCTTCTGCTATTGCAAAAACCTGAATAACTTTCCACAGGCTGTTTAGTTATCCACAGATTTCTCCACAATTGTGTAAACAAGTTACATCGATGTAGTTTTTAGGATTTACAAAGGACAGCGGGACTTATCCCATATTCCACAGCTGGTTATTAGTGTTCTTTTAGAAATTTAAATTATGGGGATTATTTGGGGCCGGGCTAAAAGATGAATAATCAGAACCGCTGTGCCAAGATGAAACTCCGAAATCAGGAAGTCAAAGATGAAATTTCAAGCAGACCGTGAAGTTTTGATCGACGCGATCTCTTTCGTTGTTCGCCTACTCTCCCCAAGACCACAACTGCCACAGCTTTCCGGAGTTCTCATCCAAGCCGAGGCCGGAACCGTGACTTTCTCGATTTTTGATTACGAAGTTGCCGCCAAAGTATCGGTTGCCGCAGCCACAGACACGGAAGGCAAGGTCCTGGTGCAGGCCCGTTTGCTTTCCGAGATCGTTTCTAAACTTCCTGGGGACTCAGTGACTCTCGAGTTGCAAGAGAATCGGATGCTTGTAACCAGTGGCTCAAGCAAATTCTCCCTATCGGCTATGAGTCTTGCCGAATATCCGACAACTCCCGAAGCTCCAAAGGGCTCCGGAAAGATTTCGGCTGAAGAATTCTCCGAGTCTGTTTCTCAGGTTTCCGTTGCTGCTTCGCGTGAAGAAGTCACCCCGGTCCTCACCGCTGTAATGATCACGGTTTCCAGCAAAGAAATGTCACTGGTTGCAACCGACAGATTCCGGGTAGCTGTCAAGACAGTGCCATGGCAGGGTGCGGCTTCAGATAAAGAAGTCTTGATTCCTGCTCGTGTGGCAAATGAAATCGCAAAAACCTTCTCCCACGAAAATGAGATTGAGATCGGCTTCGCTGAAGGGGAAAAGGAAATGGTTGGCTTCTCAGCTGGCAATAAAACTGTCACCACATCAACGATCAAGGGTAAATACCCAGCCGTCTTGGGGCTTTTCCCTGCCGAGAGTCCCCACTTTGCTGTTGTCAGCACCCAGGATTTGATGAACGCGACTAAGCGCGTTTCCCTAGTAGTAGATCGTGACAAGCCAGTTCGCTACAAGTTTGATGCGCAAGAGGTAAGTCTGGAGTCAATCGGCTCTGACATCGCCGACGCATCGGAACAGGTGAGCGCATCACTTACTGGGGATGAAATCGTTGTTTCGCTGAAGCCGCAATTTTTGATCGATGCCCTATCTGCGATTTCCACCGACATGGTGCAGCTTGGTTTCACGGCAAACCCCACAAATCCAAACAAGCCCGGCCCGGTTCTAATTACTCCAGTTGGTCAGAGCGATTACCGCTACCTACTGCAGCCAAACCTGCTGGTTTCCTAGAGCAACAAGGTGTGGCTGGCAGAAATCCAACTTGCCGATTTTAGAAATTATCGGCAGCTAAGCCTCAAGCTGGAATCCGGTTCTCATCTTTTTCATGGCGAAAACGGTGAGGGCAAAACCAACCTGGTGGAAGCCGTCGGATTTTTGGCCAACCTGGAATCTCACCGCCAGGGTCACCTGAACACTCTTATTAATTCCGAGAGCAACACAGCGACGGCGGCAACTCGCGCCAACCACAAGGGTCGTGAGGTGTTGGTCGCGGCAGAACTAAATACCGGCTCAGCAAATAGGTATTTTCTAAACGGTAAACAACAAAAACGCGCCACGGACCTCATGGGTTACGTGTCGGCGGTGGTTTTTGCGCCGGAGGATCTCGACCTAGTGCGACGAGACCCAAGTGATCGCCGGGCCTTTCTAGACGCATCTATGGCGATGCTAAAACCGAGGCTCGCAGGCTTGCGCCTGGATTACGAGCGGGTCCTAAAGCAGCGGAACGCCCTCTTGAAATCCGCTCGTGGGGTGAAGAATCCAGATCTCGGCACTTTGGATATATGGGATGACCGGCTGGTTGAGCTGGGGAGCCAAATAACAGCAGCCCGCTTGGACCTGATCTCACAGCTGGAACCATCGCTGCAAAAGTTCTACTCTGCGCTATCAGCAACAGACGAGGCAATTTCACTCAGTTTGGTTTCCATCTCTGACGATGAGGATTCCGAGGCGCTGGATCAAGCGCACCTGGCTGATCAGCTTCGGCAGCGCCTGTTAGCTACCAGAGATCGCGAGCTGGAGCGGGGAATCACGCTGGTTGGCCCGCACCGAGACGAACTTCATATTCAGAAAGCTGGAATGCCCGCAAGAACACATGCATCACAGGGTGAGGCCTGGTCGATTGCGCTGGGACTCAAGCTGGCACTAGCAGAACTTATTCGACAGGGTCCGGCCGGCGACCCAGTCCTGATTCTTGACGACGTCTTTGCAGTGTTGGATCCAGGCCGCAGGAAAAGGCTTATCGACTTCGTTCAAGGTTTTGAGCAGGTGCTGGTGACCGCGGCAGATCGGGAGAGCACCCCCGATATCAGCTGGAGCGGTATCCACGAGGTGGTTGGTGGTGAAATCAGATGAAGCTGAATTTCGAAATAGCCGACCGGTTTTATGAGCAGATGCTCGCATCGCTTGGTAAAAAGTCGCGTGACCAGCGGCGCAGGGAGAAATCCGAAGGCGCATCAAAACCCTTCGAGACGGGGAGAGATCCAATAAAGGCAGCCGACTCAATCGATAACCTGCTTACTGATTTCGATTGGCTTGGCAAGGTGCAGAAAGAGTCCCTGTTTTTGGAGTGGGAAAAGCTTGTCGGCAAGGAAAGCGCCGCAGCGTCAAAGCCGGTTGATCTCAACGCCGGGGTGCTGACTGTCCAGTGTCGCTCCACCGCCTGGGCTACTCAGCTGCGACTGCTGTCTGAGCAAATTCTTAGCCGCATTCGGGAGCAATACCCGGAGCAAAATATCGAATTCTTGAAATTCGTCGGACCGGCCGCTCCAAATTGGAAGAAGGGCCCGCGCTCTGTGCCTGGAAGAGGCCCGCGGGACACGTATGGATAAATGACTATATCCAAAGGCTTTTAGAGCCTCTGGGGTAGAATTATGGCGTTAGTAAACCCGAATCTAAGTCGGTGCTAGGCCGCATTTCAGTGGAGCTAACCCAAACGGGAAGTAACTGAATATGTCTGAAGAAAAAAAGAATTATGACGCTGGGGCCATTCAGGTCTTGGAGGGACTCGAGGCAGTTAGAAAACGCCCGGGTATGTATATCGGCTCCACCGGCCCCCGCGGTCTCCACCACCTTGTCTATGAAATTGTCGACAACTCAGTCGACGAAGCTTTAGCCGGCTACTGCGACAACATCGATGTTGTCATCACTAAAGATGGTGAAATCAAAGTCACCGACAACGGCCGAGGCATCCCGGTAGATCTCCACCCAGTAGAAAAGAAGCCAGCCGTCGAGGTTGTCCTTACGGTGCTACACGCCGGAGGAAAGTTCGGCGGCGGCGGATATGCGGTTTCCGGTGGTCTGCACGGTGTGGGTGCATCGGTAGTGAACGCGCTCAGCACCAAGCTCTCAGTTGAGGTCCACCGCGATGGCAAGATCTGGACCCAAAGCTACACCGTTGGTGTGCCCGACCACCCTCTGAAGGAAGCGGGCAAAACCGACCGCACCGGAACTACTATTCAGTTCAAGCCAAGTGCCGAGATCTTCGAAACAGTCGAATTCGACTACGAAACGCTGCGCCAGCGCTTCCAGCAGATGTGCTTCCTTAATAAGGGCCTAAAGATCAATCTCAAGGACGAGCGCTCCGGCCAAAACGATAGCTACCTCTACGAGCGCGGTTTGATCGACTATGTCGAGTATTTGAACTCGGCAAAGAAGGTGGAGACCGTTCACGACGAGGTCATCTCGATCGAAAGCGAAACCAAGGAAAAGAACCTCTCGGTTGAAATCGCGATGCAGTGGACCACCGGGTACAACGAGGGCGTCCACACCTACGCCAACACCATCAACACTCACGAAGGTGGAACACACGAAGAGGGATTCCGCGCCGCGCTAACCTCGCTGCTAAATCGGTACGCCAGGGATAAGGGACTGCTCAAGGAGAAGGACGACAACCTCACCGGTGACGATGTTCGCGAGGGTTTGACCGCAGTTATTTCCGTCAAGCTGACCGAGCCTCAGTTTGAAGGCCAGACCAAAACCAAGCTGGGCAACACCGAAGCGAAGGCTTTCGTGCAGAAAGTTGTAAACGACCAG
The DNA here is from genome assembly GCA_023260495.1 of Aquiluna sp. GTDB lineage: Bacteria > Actinomycetota > Actinomycetes > Actinomycetales > Microbacteriaceae > Aquiluna. Next base: position 616 of record JALQVB010000041.1, on the reverse strand, counting down.
CTCGGCGATTGGCTAGAGCGATTCCCGAACCAGGCCAAGGAAGTTGTTCGCAAGGCAATTCAGGCTGCAAGCGCAAGGCTTGCCGCAAGAAAGGCTAGAGAAGCAACCAGACGCAAGGGGCTCTTGGAGTCCGGCGGAATGCCAGGAAAGCTTCGCGACTGCTCATCTCGTGACCCGGTGGTTTCAGAAATCTACATCGTGGAGGGTGACTCGGCCGGTGGCTCCGCCGTTCGAGGCCGCGACCCGGAGACTCAGGCAATCCTGCCGCTGCGTGGCAAGATCCTGAACGTGGAGAAGGCCAGGCTAGATCGAGCACTTGCCAACACCGAGGTTCAGGCTCTGATTACCGCCTTTGGAACCGGAATCGGCGAAGAGTTCGATATCGAGAAGATCCGCTACCACAAGTGCATCTTGATGGCCGATGCCGATGTGGACGGCCAGCACATCAGAACCCTGCTGCTGACCCTGCTGTTCCGCTACATGCGACCGCTGATTGAGCACGGCTACGTCTACATGGCTCAGCCCCCACTATTCCGCATCAAGTGGTCCAACGCTGATCACGAGTACGTCTTCTCCGATGCCGAGCGCGATCAGAAGATCGCCGAGGGCCAGAAGG
>JALQVB010000040.1 GCA_023260495.1 Aquiluna sp. | reverse complement strand
CTCTCCCAAGTAGAAGTTTCCGACATTTGCCCCCTCTGGAAGAGTGCCGGTGTCAGCGAGAACACCATCCAAATAAACGCTATAAGTCCCGTCATTGAATGTGTAAGCAAGGTGGTACCACCGGTCCAGATTCAGAGCAATCCCAGTTGTTGCCCAAGTACCACCGGATACAACGTAAAGCTGCCTAGAGGAGCCCTGACCCGAAGCCATGATTGTGAATTCTGCATTTCCATCTACACCTTGGGTGACTATTGGATTCTGACCTGAGTACAAATAGCTCCCAGACTTCTCCTTGAACCACACCTCTACCGTGAAGTTAGAGCGGTCAGCTGGCAGCAAAGCACCACTGATGTATTTGAAGGCCTCGCCACTAGTTCCACCGCTGCCAGGGTTGTCGCTTGTCAAGTTTGCAAATCGATTGCCAAGCGGTGCCCATTTCGCATAGAGAGTGAGATCCGCACTCAGAGTCAGTACTGCCTGGTCGGCGTAATTGGTCCCGAGTCCGTCTGCCTGGGTGTTCCATCCAGCAAATGTGTAGCCCGTTCGGCTAAAGCCGTTTGCAGTAAGGGCTGTGGCTGTGAAAGAGCTTACGGTCTGGCTTGCCGTCGCGGGTGTTCCGCTTCCGTCATTTGCGTTGAAGGTGATTTCTTGCGTATTTGGTTGCCAGACTGGATACAGGGTCAGATCTGCATCTATCGAATAGGTTGCACCAAAGGCGTAGTCAGTGGTTGACCCGTCAGAATTGAGCGACCACCCTGAGACCGAATAGTCAGATCGGGTGAACATGGTGTTTGCTGTGGCTGAGTTTGGGAGGGTAACCGAGTCTCCATCGAACTTGTAGTTCGTAACGGTCGAGCCAGAGCCATTGTCGCCCGCTTGGAACTGAATTGCTGAGTAGCCATAGAACGCAGCTCTTGAGGTGAAGCTACTCTCCATTTCACTCGCCGAGAGTGCCTTGTTGTAGGTGCGGAACTCGCCCATTTTTCCAATGAGACCGATGGAGCTCCTTGCATCCCCAAGATAAAGGTAGCTGCTGCGAGCAGTGTGCTGAACATTGGCTTTGGCAGACCCGTCGGTTTCACCATTGATGTAGAACTGGAGCTCGCTGTTGGCGTTTATGGTGAAGCCGACCAAGTACCACTTATTGAGCCCTAGGCTGAATTCGCCATACACATCAGCAGATTGGTAACTGGTTCCGTTTGTCGAGGTATACAGATTAAGTTTGTATTTGCCGTCGCTTGGGTCTCTCTTGATAGCAAGGTGGAAGTCAAAGTTCCCACTGCTGGTATTTCCGTTCACATCAAACCAGTTGCTGGCAATGATGTTCCAGCCCATCCTCAGATTGCTGGGGTTGATCCAGGTTTCTAAGGTCATTTCGCCAGAGATGTTTTGGGTGCCAAATGGGAACTGGATTGCATCGCCGTCACCGTCAAATACAAAGCCCTCTGGGTTGCCATCGGATCCAAAGTAAGCTGCATCACCGAGAGCAGCGCCTGAAGCCGAAGAGGCTCCAGGGGTGATGCTAGTCCACGTCGTGCCGCCGTTGGCCAGGCTATTCCCGTCGGAGCCGTTGAGGTTAATCAGGAGGTTTGTCCAACGCGCATAAAGAGTCACGTCCGCGGTTGGGGTGTAGGCACTGCCTGCATCCCCGACTCGACTAGTCAGGCCGACGTCGGAGTACCAGCCGCCGAAGATCAGCCCTGTCTTGGTGGGCGCAGGAAGAGGGATTGGCTGCGAACTGCTCAGGTCGTATGTTGAGTCAACTGGTCTTGTTCCACCATCCGCACCGTTGTAGTCGTAAGTGACGGTGTAGGTGTTTGCAGTCCATGTTGCATAGAACGCAGTGTCCCCGAAGAGACTCAGGAACGAATCGCCGGGAGCGTACGATGTTCCGGACCCGTCGGCCGCAGTGTTCCATGAGCTAAATGTGTGGGCCGTTCGCTGCAGAGTGCCCGACGAGGGGATGCTCAGAGAGTCGTATGGCATGAGGTTAGGAACTGAAGTCACCGAACCGGTCGTAGCCAAATTTCCGTCAAAAGAAACAGTGAACTGATTTGCCGTTCTTGTTACATACGAATCAACGTAACTCTGAGTATTTGCAAAAAGTGAAAGATCGAAACCACTCCCGGTTGTGGCACGGTTTGGGATTGTGTCTCCATAAACCGGATTCGAACTCAATTGGTTGAAATCAAAATGTGCAATCATCGAATTGTCGACGGTGCCCAAGTGGTAGCTCTTCATCGAGCTTTGAATTTCAGACTCAGTAAGCACCCCAGACCAAATCTTCACTTGGTCAATCTGGCCTAGAAACTGCTGGCCGTTGTCGTCGATGTTGTAGCCGACACCAAGCTCATCGTTATTTAGACAGCCTGAGAAAGAGTTGACAGTTGAAGGCGTTGCAGCCAAAGTGCCGTTGATGTAGAGCCTCGTGGTTAGGGTGCCCACTCCGTCGCAGCTACCCTCGGCAGATCCAGCGCGCTCATAAGTTATGGCGACATGGTTCCAACTGTTATAGCTGATTGACCCAGCCGCGGAAGCGAACCCGCCCCCTCGTTGAGTTTCCGTCCAGTAGCCAGCTGAAAGGTAAGGGCCCGAACCTGTATCCATAACATACATCCAAGAACGGCCATAATTGTCGCCCGTCTCGATGTTGTCCATGACAGTCCCGTATCGCGTACCAGTGCCAGGAAGCGTGGTTGGCTTAATCCATGCCTCCCATGTGTAGCTGGAATCCACTGGAATCAGATTTGCCGCTGAAGTCTTAGCTCCAGCAGGGCTCGTTCCAGCCAGGGCGAGCGAGCTCTCTTGATACCAGATCGCATATAGCGTGATTGCACTTGAAGCGCCTGGAGAGTAAGGCCAAGAAGATATCTTGCTGCCAACATCACCCTGATCTGAAGTTTCTGAAGTCGACCAACCCTCGAATCGGTACCCGGATCTAGTTGGATCAATTGGCTTCGGTATTGAATTGCCGGCGACAATCGTTGAGGAGGCAATTGAACTGCCGCCATTCGAATCCCAAGTCACTGCAAATTCACTCAGCTCCCAATTCGCCAATAGCGTCACGTCCGCAGTTGGCGAGAAAGGTGAGGTCTTCTTGGAACCTGCATCCGCCAGGTCCGTGTACCAACCCTCATTCGTGTACTGAGATCTTGTTGGCTCCGGCAGGCGCACGCTACCCGATGTAATTAGAGAGGTGTCAGCGACGGTGCCCGGGGAGGCTTCTAGAGTTACCGTCTTGTAGGAAACGGCACCTATCTCACTTGGGGTAAATGCGCCCCTAAACAATCTGACAGAACGAATCTGGCCTTCAAAATTATTTTCGCCCCAGTTGCTTCTTCCAATGAAGTTCGACGTGAATGTAACATCCGCCTTCGGTAGGGCAGTGAAAGGGGTCGAGTAAATCTGATTTGTGTCCCTGAAAATAATGCAAGTGGCACCGCTCACCGATATTGTGTACCGATGCAGCCCGGTCAGGCCACTCAGAGCATTTGGGGCCGCGCACCTGCTAATGATTCCCTCGTTGTCAACCCTTATGTCCAGAGCCAGGTCATTCGTTGTGGATTGTCTGGCCACAAGGACCTCGGTGCTTCTGTCCGAACTCGACTTCGAAAAGTCGAGTATGCGCTCCCAGGAGTTGGCGGAACTTCCAAAGTCGGCCTCAAAATCAATTGTGAAACCGTGCTCTCGGAGTGCGTTAGAGGAAATGTCTACAACATCAATGTACGGGGTTGAAGTCGGAGTTCCACCAGTGAATTTCCAAGCGTGGGTAGTAGGGTCCAAACCAAGTGAGTTCATGGCTGTTGCATTAATGCCGTTGCCTGACAGATCTGTCACGGAGCCATCTACCGCAAGGTCGTAAGAATTGGTGTCAGTTGAGTTGTAATCAAGAAGTGCATTCTGATTTGGGACTAGATAACTAACCACAACGCGCCCGCTGGAGCCGCTGAAACCGGATGTCGAAGTTGTCGAATTGTATGCTCCAGAACCACCAGCGCCAGTGCTCGCCGCCGGCGCTGCCCCGGTCCAAGCAGCAGCATTCCACGAGGCACCTCCAGTGCCGAAAGTCCCTGATATCCCCGGAATAGTGGCCGGGACTCCAGCTCCGGGAGCATTGTAGGTTCCCGTCCCGCCTGCTCCACCAGCCGAACCCGATGAATAGCTGGCTGAGGAGCCTTGAACGTAAACACCGCCAGCAAATCCGGATACTGCGGCTAATGTCTGCCCACCCAGCGTCGCACTTGTTGCGGTGCCGGCGTTTCCATAGTTGTAGGCATTCCAATAGTTGCTGGCACTTCCGCCACTACCCGAGGCAGTGCCAGGTAGACCATGGATTCGCTCCGAAGCGGTACATGGAATATTGTTTGACGTCACCGTGGAGCAGCCGCCAGATCCACCACCACCAGCAGTCAAGGATGACAGGCTCGAAGTCTGGCCTTGGTAGCCCGTATTCGCAGGCCTCGTCGCTGACGAGATCCCACCCAAACCACCAAGCCCCACCGTGACCGGAAGCACTCCGCTCAGGGCAAGCCCCTTGGCGTTATAGACTCCACCACCGCCGCCTGATCCAGAAGATGAACGAGTGTCGCTTGAATAATTTCCGGCCCCACCACCGCCACCACCAACGACTAGAGCGTTGAACTTCGCTGGAGCGGTCGGCACAGTCCAGCCCCCTAATGCGGTGAGATAACTGCGCTTAAAGTCATACGAAACCTCAGCGGGATCCGAGGTGTCGGTCTCTACGAGCGGCCTTAGATCTGAAGTTGCGGCGTTGTTGACAGTCAGATCATTGCTACCGGCCTGGTCCTTCAGTGTAGAAGCGTTGGTGAAATCGTTGAAGTCATAGTGGGCCAGCAGGGTTGGGGCGCTCGAGACGTCCGCTGAACCCCATGAGTGCATAGATTCTGCTAACTGGGTGGCGCTCAAGGCTGAGTCCCAAACCTTGACCTGGTCTATCTGGCCATTAAAAAAGTGAACCTGCTGGTTGCTCGCGTCGCGGTAACCGGTGGAGCCGATGTGGAAGCCAGCCAAGCTAGACCCGATGCCGCTTAGGAATTGATTTGCCGGGGATGTGTGAATCTGCACACCGTTGAGGTAAACGTTCCAACGTTGTGACGAAGAATCTGAGGTCACTGCTATGTGAGACCACTCTCCGGCTCGAATTGCGTGACTGTACTCCTGCTCAAATGCAACGTCTGCTCCAGAATTCGAGCGCGATGCGATGTGTAGCGCAAAGAGGCCGCTGTCGTTCTTTTCGACAAGGGCCATCATGAATCTGGGGTGACTGTTGCCCCAAGAGTCCTGATCTTGCGAAACGATGGTGTAGTAGTCATCAAAATCGCGTTGAGCAAAAGCATCTGGATTGAACCAAGCCTCCACGGTGAAGTTTCCATCAGCTGGGATCACTTGGGTGCCATCGGCACTTGATGCAAAGGTTGACGTAGCTGAGTTACTTACGCTGTTATCGAAGTCGAGGGCGAAGTCAAGGTTGGAAACTGGCTCGGAGAAAACGGTTGTCGACACCGTTCCCACTCCTTCGGCATTATTGGCTGAAATTCTGAAATAGTAAGCGGCTCCGTCAGTCAAGCCGGAGACTGTTGCAGAGGCAGTGGTTTCACCCAGGACCTGCACTGGAGTGTTGCCGGTTGTAAAGCTGGGGTTTGTATCCCACTCGATTGAGTAGCTGGAGACTGGCGGGACGTGCCCAGTTATCGCTGTCCAGGTCAAGTCCGCAGAATCAGCGTTCGAGTCCGCATCTAGAAAGCGAGTCGTTGCTGTCAGGTTGTTAACTTGGCTCGGGACGGTTGGAACCACGTATTGAATGGCAACTAAACCGGAGCCGCCGAAACCGCCTGTCTGGTAGCTTCCCTCCCCGGCTCCGCCGCCGCCGCCACCGGTGTTAGCGTCACCTGAGTCTGGTGCAGCAACATTTGTGCCTCCAGCACCACCACCGCCAGAACCACCATTGCCAGGACGTGTTCCCGAGCTATACCGCAAACCTCCGCCGCCACCACCGCCGTAGGTTTGTGAAGTAATCGTAGAACTTACACCCGATCCGCCATCGCCACCAACACCATTCGTGCCATCTAGGCCGACCCCGCCAGCGCCGCCGCCACCGCCGCCAGACTGGTACTGGCCAGTGCTGCTCGGGTTGCCGTCTCCACCTGCAAAACTCGACCCTCCGACTCCAGATGATCCAGAAGAAAAAGTCGAGGCATGTGCGGCGCCACCACCACCAGTCCAACCAGAAGTGGAAGGGCTTGGCTGGCCGAGCGAGTAAAGACGCGAGTTTGCACCTGTTCCTCCACCAAGAGAGGTGATGGGAGTTTGCCCGAGGGCGCCGAATTGACTTGATTGACCATCTGAGCCCGTCCCCACAGTCGGAACGGCTGCCAGAGCTGAAGGGACTCCGCCCTGTCCGACTTGGACACCATGGACTGCACCCGAAGATAGAGTAAAGGAACTTTCGAGAACGCGGCCGCCGCCGCCGCCGCCCGCCGCACCATAGTTATTCGAACCTCCCGCTCCGCCACCACCGATGGCGAGAAGCGTTGCAGAGGATGTGTTCGCCGGAGCTGACCAGCCACCCAGGGAGGTAATGAATGACCTGGGGAACGTCACTAAGACTTCCTCGCCAGAGTTCACAGAAGTTGACGTCGCGATTGCCTGGTAGGTCGGCGAGCCAAAAACTGTGAGGTTGTGGGCACCTCCCGCTGTATCGACGTCAATCTCAGATTGGTTATTGAAGCTGTAATAGGCAATTAGGTTCGGGTCGTCATATCCAGCCGCACCTGTTCCTGTTCCATCTCCGAAAGCATGCATTACTGACTGAACTTCAGAAGCAGAGAGCGCATCGTTAAAGATTTTGATCTCATCAAATTGACCATCGATGTAGTCCCCACCGTAGCCCCCGAAAAAGATACGGCGATTATCTGTCGACGTTGCCAAGGAAACGTCTGCCGCACCAGCAGCACCAATTTCGACACCATCCACAAAAATTCGGTAGACGGATCCGGAGGCTGCACTCTCGTCATAAACCATCGCGTAGTGGTGCCACGCACCAACATCAGGAGAGAAGGGCAACACAAGTGGTGAGCCGCTACTTTGGGCAAACGGCACGAAGGTGAGTACCCCGTCATCTATGTAAAGCGTGGTTCGCGACGAGGTGTTGTATCCGAGCCTAAAAATCGTGTCGTTTGCGACCGGTGCCGCATCGTCGTACCTCAACCACATGGCGATCGAAAGAGCAGACGGAGTGGTGGTGTTCAAGAAGCCATCTGGTGTGGCGAGGTAATCCGAAGAACCATCAAGCACCACTGCGTAGTCGACCTCAGGCTCCCAAACCGCATATAGGGTTCCGCCTTGATTGGCTGAATAGGTTGCCCCCGCTGAATAATAGGTCCCCGAGCCGTTTGACTCTGTGTTCCAACCGGCAAAGCTGTATCCCTCGCGCAAAAAACCGCCCGGACTTCCGGCAAGAGTTAGATCTGTCCCGAATTCCTTTGTCTGATTAGAAGGGCCGGCGCCTGTTCCACCGTTGGCATCGTAACTAATAGTCACACCTGTCGAGTAGGCACTGCCGGGGACAAGCTGAATGCTTTGCCCCGGGTATTCCCAGTAGAGGTGAGCCTCTTGACCGCCATTCAGTTCGTAATACTGAACCTCTACTGGGTAGTACTCGCCAGCGACTAGGTCAATAGTCCGAAATGTTGTTGCGTTGTCGGAGTTGTAGGTGGTGGGTCCCTGGACCTCCCAGTCCTCGATGATCAGGGTGTTGTTGACATAAAGGCGGAAACCGTCATCGGCAATAGCCCTGAAGGTGTAGGTGCCGGTCACCGGTGCTTGGATGAATCCCGTGTACTGAGCGTAGAAGTTGTCAATTTGGCAAGGATTTCCATCCGTTAGACCACTCCAGTCGCCACTGGCATTCACATCTCCAGCGACTGAGGTGGAGCAGAGTGTGCCGCCGCTGTAGCTTGCGACATTTGCCGCTGTGCTGTTCCAAATCTTGAGGTTCAGTCCGGCAGCCGCATTCGCCGCTACGGCAGGCGTAAAGAGGGCTGCTATGAGAGTGGCGGGGATGAGGAGCCCGCTCAGTCTGGGCAGGCGCATCTTCCAAGCGCCACTTAATGACCCAATTCGCAAGCTGTCTCCCAGGGTAGAAACCGAATCTAGGGTACCTAAGTAGTCCAGTCAACGCTTCGCCAAAGTTCGGATACCCGAAAAAAAAAATAAACCCCCGAGAGTTTTCTCCCGGGGGTTTGTTTGTTTGAAGCCTAATTACTTCAGGGTAACCTTGCCGCCTGCAGCCTCAATCTTG
>JALQVB010000003.1:12479-29506 GCA_023260495.1 Aquiluna sp. | reverse complement strand
TGGGAATGCCGCGAGCAGAATTGCGCCAGGCATGCATCGACCAGGAGCTCGAGTTTTGGGATGACCCCCATAACCTCGATGACAGGTTTCTTCGGGTCAAAGTTCGAAATCTTGCAAACATCTTGGAAGAAGCACTTGGTCCGGGGTTTGCACCTTCCCTTGCTCGGACCGCTCAAAGCGCCGCACTGGCCGATGACCTTATCTCCCAGCTAGCCCGCACATCAGAGCAGCAGGCCCGGCTTGCCGGAAGCTCGACTTCAGTTGAGTATTCAATTGAGGAGCTCAACAGCTTGCATCCAGCCGTTCGATTGCAGACCCTGCATCTGATGCTGCAGCAAGCCAGCGGCAAGAGCATTTCCAGCAGCCAGGTTGCCGAGGTTGATGCGCTGATAACTAATTGGCACGGGCAGAAACCGCTGAGCCTGCCAGGCATTACAGTAGAGCGGGTAGCGAGCGCACTTGTCGTGAAAAAGAATCAAAAGCTAACCCCAGGAGCCTGCTAGTGCAGATAAATCACCCGGACATCACACAGGTGCTTGTCACAGCCGACCAAATCCGTGATCGAATTTCCGAGCTTGCAAAAGAGATAGACGAGTTCTACTCCGATAAGGACGTGCTACTGCTCGGTGTGCTGAAGGGTGCGGTGCCGTTCATGGCCGACCTCTCTCGGGCACTTTCGATTCCAGCCCAGCAGGACTGGATGGCAGTTTCCTCTTACGGCTCTGGAACGGTGTCTTCGGGTGTGGTGCGAATCCTGAAAGACCTCGATGCCGATGTGAAGGATCGTCACGTGCTGATTGTCGAGGACATCATCGACTCTGGCCTGACGCTTTCCTGGCTGACTTCCAACCTCAAGGCGCGCGGCGCCGCCTCGGTGGAGATCGTGACTCTGCTTCGCAAGCCAGATGCAGCAAAGGTGAAGATAACTGTCAGGTGGGTGGGGTTTGATATCCCCAACGAATTCGTAGTGGGCTACGGGCTCGACTTCAACGAGAACTATCGTTCCCTTGACGGAGTTGGGATTCTCTCGCCCGCTGTTTACAGTTAGAGCTCTACATGGATAAGAAGAACGACCAGAAGACCAAGCTAAAGAAGTTCCTGCGCGGACCTTGGCTGTGGATTCTGCTGGCCCTCACCGTCGTTTTTGTCGGCACCACGCTGATGAACTCGCAGCAGTTCACCAAGGTTGACACCCAGGTCGGGCTTGAGCTAATTCGCTCCGGTGCCGCCGAGAGCATCACGGTCTTTGATGGCGACCAGCGAGTCGACGTCGTGCTGCAAACCGCCGACGCCGAATACGGCGATTCGATTCAGTTCTACTACGTCTCCGGTCGCGCTGAGACCGTGGCGCAGGCGGTGGCTGATGCGCAGGTATCCGAGAGCTGGACTGATGATGTGCAGAACACCCCATGGTTCTTAGCACTGCTTGGCTCAATCATCCCGTTCATCATCATCTTTGGTTTGTTCTGGTTCCTGATGAGCTCAATGGCTGGCGGCGGTCGCGGCGTTATGCAGTTTGGCAAGAGCAAGGCCAAGCTGGTGAGCAAGGAGATGAGCAAGACCACCTTCGAGGACGTCGCCGGCATCGAGGAGGCGCTGGAGGAGCTCACCGAGATTAAAGAGTTTTTGAAGAACCCGAAAAAGTTCCAGGACATGGGCGCCAAGATTCCGCACGGAGTTTTGCTCTATGGACCCCCAGGAACCGGAAAGACGCTGATTGCCAAGGCAGTAGCCGGCGAGGCTGGCGTTCCTTTCTTCTCAATTTCCGGTTCGGACTTCGTCGAGATGTTCGTCGGCGTCGGTGCCTCACGCGTCCGCGATCTGTTTGAGCAGGCCAAGCAGTCCGCGCCAGCAATTATTTTCGTCGACGAGATTGACGCAGTTGGACGCCACCGCGGCACCGGCATTGGTGGCGGTAACGACGAGCGTGAGCAGACGCTGAACCAGCTTCTGGTTGAGATGGACGGCTTCGACACCTCCACCAATGTGATTTTGATAGCGGCCACCAACCGGCCGGATGTTCTTGACCCAGCGCTATTGCGCCCGGGCCGCTTCGACCGTCAGGTTGGCGTCACTGCTCCTGATTTGAAGGGCCGCGAGCAGATTCTCAAGGTGCACGCCAAGAACAAGCCAATTGGCAAGAAGGTCAATCTCGCGCTGGTTGCCCGTCGCACCCCAGGTTTCACTGGAGCCGATCTGGCGAACGTGCTCAACGAAGCGGCACTGCTGGCGGCTCGCCTCGATCGCAAGGACATTGATGATGAGATCATCGATGAGGCAATCGACCGCGTCATCGGCGGCCCGCAGCGCAAGAGTGCGGTGATGAAGGATCACGAGCGACTGGTTACCGCCTACCACGAGGCCGGGCACGCGCTGGTTGCCGGGGCTGCCAACTACTCAGATCCCGTGACCAAGATTACGATTTTGCCGCGCGGCCGGGCCCTTGGCTACACCATGGTGATGCCGATGGAAGATCGCTACTCAATCAGTCGCAACCAGCTGCTAGACCAGATCGCCTACGCCATGGGCGGGCGCATCGCGGAGGAAATAGTCTTCAAGGACCCAACCACCGGCGCATCCAATGACTTCGAGAAGGCAACCAACATTGCCCGCACGATGGTCACCAAATACGGCATGAGCGCAAAGATCGGCTCCATCTCACTTGGCAGTGGAAACTCTGAGCCATTCCTGGGTCGTGAGCTTGCCACCCACCGCGACTTCTCAGACGAGATGGCGCAGCAGGTGGACGCCGAGGTCAAGGAAATCCTCGAGTCAGCCATGGACGAGGCCCACAAGGCGCTCACCACTAATCGTGCCGTTTTGGATCAGTTGGCCAAGGAACTGCTCGAGAAAGAGACGCTGAACCAAGACGAGATAGCCGAGATCTTCAAGAGCGTTAAGAAGCTTGCCAAGCGCCCAACCTGGCGCTCTTCGCAAAAGCGCGCTGTTTCCACCAAGGGACCAATCCCGGTTCCTGAGCGGAAAGTGAAAGAGCTGAAGCCCGCGAAGCCAAAGCCAAAGCCGAGAAAGCCAAAGGCAAATGCAACCGGATCGGATTCGTAACGCAGTTCGAGAGCTGCTCGCAGCCATCGGGGAAGACCCAGATCGTCCCGAGCTCGCTCAGACTCCAGACAAGGTTGCCGAAGCCTACGCCGCCTTCTTTCGCGGCATCGGTCAGGATCCGGTTGCTTCCCTAGGTGAAACTTTTCCGGCGGAATCCGACGAGGCTGTGATTCTCAAGGACATCGAGCTGGTGTCAATCTGTGAGCACCACCTGCTGCCCTTCACCGGACATGCGCACATCGCCTACCTTCCCTCGGATCGCGTCGCCGGCCTGGGCCGCCTGGCAAATGTCGTTGAAATCTTGGCTGCTAGGCCGCAGCTGCAGGAAAACCTGACCGCCCAGATTGCCGATGCTATCGAGCAGGGGCTGGATGCAAACGGGGTCTTGGTTGTGATTGAGGCGCGGCACCAGTGCGTGGCCTCGCGCGGCGCTCGGCAGCCTGAAGTAAATACCATCACCGTTGCCTCTCGTGGTAGGTATCAAGATGTCACCTACCGCCAAGAGGTGATGTCACTTCTTTCGCTGAGGAACTGATGAGCTGGCAGCCTCCGCTAATCATGGGTGTGATCAATGTCACACCGGACTCCTTCAGCGACGGTGGTCAGTTCCTTGGGTTTGAAGACGCGCTAAATCAGGCGCGGCTCCTAGCTTCACAAGGAGCCCAGATTCTCGATTTGGGTGGGGAGTCTACCAGGCCTGGTGCCCAGCGGGTGCCATTGCCGGAGGAACAAAACCGCGTCTTGCCGCTAATTAAGGCCATCAAGGGTGAGCTCGATGTCCAAGTCTCAATTGACACCATGAATAGCGAGACAGCCGCCGCGGCGGTTGCTGCCGGTGCGGACATCGTCAACGATGTTTCTGGCGGGCTGTCCGACCCTCAGATGCTCTCTGTCGTGGCCGGCCTTGACTGCAAATACGTGCTCAGTCACTGGCGGGGCCATTCCGATGTCATGGACAGCCTCACCGGCTACTCGGATGTGGCGCGCGAGGTGGTGGGTGAACTGGCCGAGCAGGTGGCGATGGCGGTGGCCAATGGCATCGGTCGCGATCGCATCATCGTTGACCCCGGTCTCGGCTTTGCCAAGGACATGCAGCAGAACTGGGACCTGGTGGCACGGCTCGATGAGCTGGAGCAGCTGGGACTGCCAATTCTGGTTGGGGCATCTCGCAAACGATTTCTGGCTCACGCTCTTGATGCGGATAACCCACAAGAGGTTGACATGGGCCGCCGCGATGTTGCCACGGCAGTGCTCACCGCACTGCTGCTGCAGCGCAAACTTTGGGGAGTTCGGGTTCACAACGTCCAGGCAACCGCCGATGCCATTAGCGTGGTAGCAGCATTGAAGGGAAGCGCGTGATCTTCGATATTCAGCTGGAGGGCCTCGAGGTCTTCGCCTATCACGGGGTAATGCAGCACGAAAAGGACTACGGTCAGAACTTTCTAATTGACTGCAGGCTCAGCGTTGATGCCGGTAGCGAGGACCACATTGACCACACCGTCTCTTACGCCCTGGTTGCCGATGCCATCAGCGAGGTTGCGACCAAGAACCGTTTCGATTTGATTGAAACTCTGGCCAGCCAGCTGGTGAAGACGGTCCTAGACCTGGATTCAAGAATCCTGCGCTGCACGATTACTGTTCACAAACCCCACGCGCCACTATCCCAAAGCTTCAAGGATGTTAGCGTCAGATTCAGTGGGGCTCGCGGTGAAGACTAGGGCCGTTTTGGCCTTTGGTAGCAACCTGGGCAATCGCAAGAAAACCATCAGCGCGGCCCTCAAGGCCCTGGATAAGCATCCCAAAACAACCTTGATGGCAAGCTCGTCATTTCACGAGACGGTGGCAATCTCAATTGATGGCCCAGATGATTCACAGCCCAAATATTTAAACGCGGTCGCAATCGTAGAGACCAAGCTGAACCCCAAAGAGCTGCACGAGTTGTGCCAGGAGATCGAAAACAAGCATGGCCGCCTGCGGTTGGCCCGCTGGGCGCCAAGAACATTGGACATCGACATCATCACCTTTGGTGTTGAGCTGGTTGAGACCAGCAAGCTGATCGTCCCTCATCCCAGAGCCCATGAGCGTCAGTTTGTGCTGGAGCCCTGGTTGGAAATAGACCCGGACGCCGTGTTGCCCGGGAAAGGTCGAGTTCAAAATCTGCTCGCTAATCTCAAAGTCTCAAACGGAACCGAAAAGTGAAAACGCTCCAGCCAAATCAACTGCTTGCTTTCCTAGCTATCGGAATGATTGGTGGCCTGAGTGCCGCTCAGCTTGCCACCGGGTTTGGACTGGCTTTTCCGCAGAGCCCATGGACCTTGATTCTCACTCTGCCAGCGATCGGGATAGCGGTGTTGATTGCTTCGCTTCCGATTGCCCGCTACCGCAGACAGCTGAGCAAAGTTGAAAATGGTAAGCGCGCGGCTCGGCCGAATCCTTTTTACGCATTTCGGGTGCTGATTGCGGCTCGGGCCACGGCTCTCACAGCCGCACTCTTTGCGGGCTGGTATCTGGGCGGACTTATCTGGCTGTTCGGCTTCAGCGTCGCTCCCGGCGCTCTGGTAACAAGTTCTGGATTCGGTCTGCTGGCAGCTGCTCTGATGCTGGGCTGCGCAGTGGCCGCTGAGAACAACTGCAAGGCGCCAAGTGATCCAGGGGAGGAGGCCAGGTGAAAATCGGTTTGATCGGCGATGCGCCGGCCGGCCCCATTTTGCTCAAGGCTTGGGCCGGAGCGGGCCACGAGCTCATCGGGGTTTTTGTTGAGAGCCCCGAGGCGATTGAACGGATTGAGCTGTTGCTGCCAGAGGTTCCCATCGCACCGATGGCAGCGGTGGCCGAAGAGGCCGAGGTGCTGGTCTTTGCAGTTCCCTATTCGGATATCGAAATAACCTGCCAGGGACTGACTGATTTGGGGCTGTTTGGCCCGCGCAAGATTTTGCTGCACCTTTCACCCCACCATGGAATTGAAGTCTTGGCGGACGCCGCGCGGCTCGGGGCGATTCCAATTGCGATGCACCCGCTGATGCATTTCAGCGGGACGTCCATGGATATTCACGTGCTGCAAAATGCCACGGTGATCGTCACCGCCCCCGAGCCCTTTGGGCCGATTGCCCAGGCACTGGCGCTTGAGCTAGGTGCCGAGCCCGTCGATCTGACTCAGGATCAACGCTCCGCCTTTGCCGAGGCCTTTGATGTTGCCTCCGGTTTTTCTTCTTTGGTGGTGCAGCAGGCAATGGGAATTTTGGAGCAGGCGGGCGTCGCTTCTCCTGCCAGACTTATTGGGCCGGTGGTGAGAAGTGAGATTGATCGCACACTCGCCCAGCCGGTCCGGCCGATCGACCCAGAGGATGCCAAATGAAGCTGTGCCAAACAGTCGCTGAGTTAGCAGCAGCCCTTGCCGAGGTGGACCAGGCCGGCAAGACTGTCGGCTTCATCCCAACCATGGGCGCCCTGCATGATGGTCATCTTTCGCTTTTGCGCCGGGCTCAGCAGGACGGCCACTTCACAGTTGTTTCGGTCTTCGTGAACCCATTGCAGTTTGGTGAGCAAGACGATTTTGATAATTACCCACGCACTATAGGTGTAGACGCACGCCTGCTGACTGACGCCGGGGCCGACGTGCTGTTCGCACCGAGCGCCGCTGAAATCTATCCCGCCGGCAAGCAGCTTAGGGAACCCAGCCCAGGAGATTTGGGTGAGAAGTTCGAGGGCACCTACAGGCCCGGACACTTCGCTGGAATGCTAAAGGTGGTGAGCAGGCTGTTCGACCTGGTAAATCCAGACGCGGCGTATTTCGGCGACAAGGATGCCCAACAGGCAGCTTTGGTGCAGCAGATGGTGCGGCAGCAGATTGCTGCGGGGGAGCGTGAGCCGCTCAAGATTGTTGTCTGTCCTACGCTGCGTGAACCCTCCGGCCTGGCGCTGTCATCGCGCAACCGAAGGCTCAGCGAGCAGGAACTGGCTGTTGCGCGGCAGATCTACCCGGCATTGCAGGCTGGAGCCGCACTGGCGCCAGATGTAGCGGCCGTCGTCTCGGCGGCTAGGGCTGCAATGCCATCCGAGGCTAGACTTGACTACCTAGAGCTGGTGGATCCACTCAGCTTTGAAAAATTGGACCACATTCCAGAGCACGGGGCGCGGCTTATTGTCGCGGCTTGGGTCGGGAAGGTGCGTCTTATCGACAATCTCTTGATCGGCGGTTAGGTGTGAGCGAAGACTACGAGGTAGACCTCCCGGAGCAAATTGCAGTCCGGATGCAGAAGCGCGAGAAGCTCAACGAGCTGAACGACGCCTACCCGGTCGAGCTTCCAATCACCCACACCATTGAAGCAACCAAGGCGCACTACCCAAATCTTGAGGCAGACATCTCCACCGGTGACTTTGTAGGTCTCGCCGGCCGAGTTATGTTCCTGCGCAACACCGGAAAGCTTTGCTTCGCAACCTTGCAGTCCGGCACCGGTGAGCGCATCCAGGCCATGATTTCGCTGGACAAGGTTGGCGAAGAGGAACTCGAGAACTGGAAAGAGCTGGTTGATCTGGGTGACCACGTCTTTGTTCACGGCGAGGTAATCACCTCTAAGCGCGGTGAGCTTAGCGTGCTGGCCTCTGAGTGGAAGATGGCGGCTAAAACGCTGCGACCAATGCCAAATCTGCACAATGATCTTGGGGAAGAGTTCCGGGTTCGGCACAGGTATATCGACCTGATTGTCCGGGACCGGGCGCGCGAGGTTGTCAAGATTCGCGCCGAGGTGATGCAGAGCCTTCGCAACACCTTTGCAAACCGGGCTTTCACCGAGGTGGAGACCCCGATGCTGCAGACCATGCACGGTGGCGCATCGGCAAGGCCATTCAAGACCCACTCGAATGCCTTTGACACCGAGCTGTTTTTGCGCATCGCACCGGAGCTGTTTTTGAAGCGTGCGGTAGTTGGTGGCCTGGAGCGAGTTTTCGAGATCAACCGAAACTTCCGCAACGAGGGTGCTGACCGCACCCACTCACCAGAGTTTGCGATGCTCGAGGCGTATGAGGCCTATGGAGACTACAACTCCATGATGCAGCTGACCCAGGAGCTAATTCAGAATGCGGCCATGGATGTCTTCGGTTCGCACGAGGCGATTTTGGAAGACGGTGAGGTCAATGACCTCGGCGGAGATTGGGACCGGATCTCACTGTTTGGTTCGCTCTCGGAAGCCTGCGGCGAGGAGATTACCCCGGCGACTCCGCTTGAGACCCTGAAGAAGATTGCCGACAAGGTCGAGGTGGAGATTGACCACCCGCTGCACGGTAAGTATGTCGAAGAGCTCTGGGAGCACTTTGTGAAGCCAGGCCTGACGAAGCCAACCTTCGTGATGGACTTCCCAGTCGACACCTCGCCGCTCACCCGCGACCACCGCGGCGAGCAGGGAGTCGTGGAGAAGTGGGACCTTTATGTGCGGGGCTTTGAGCAGGCAACCGGATACTCCGAGCTAGTCGACCCTGTGGTGCAGCGCGAGCGCTTCTTGAAGCAGGCTGAGCTTGCCGCCAAGGGTGACCCAGAGGCGATGCGCCTGGACGAAGAGTTCCTGAAGGCTTTGGAATTCGGTATGCCACCATCGGGCGGAATGGGAATGGGCATCGACCGGTTGCTGATGTCACTAACCGGTTTGGGAATCAGGGAAACCATCCTGTTTCCACTTGTGAAGTAGGAGGAGAGATGTCAGTTGCTGAAATCCTGCTGGATGCGCTGATTTCCCTCATTCCACCGATTCTGGTGGGGATCCTCTTCTACATCATCATGCGCTCAATCCTGCGCGCCGACAGCAAGGAACGCGAGACCTACGCCCAGATTGAGGCCGAGGAGCGCGCCAAGCAAGCTAACGCCTTGGGCGAACAGCCCTAGTTAGGGCCGCCTTGCGGTCGTAGCATCTTCATACGGATTTTGGAGGTGCCAACTTGTTCGAGAAATTTACCGACAAGGCCAGACGAGTCGTCGTGCTCGCTCAGGAAGAGGCGAAGCTACTCAACCACAACTACATCGGCACCGAGCACATCCTGCTCGGACTGATTCATGAGGGCGAGGGCGTGGCCGCCAAGGCGCTTGAAGCTCTTGGCATCAACCTCGAGCAGGTGCGCGAGCAGGTCCAGGACATCATCGGCCAGGGACAGCAGTCGCCATCTGGTCACATTCCTTTTACCCCGCGCGCTAAAAAGGTTTTGGAGCTCAGCCTGCGTGAAGCGCTGCAGCTGGGCCACAGCTATATCGGCACCGAGCACCTGCTGCTTGGTCTGATTCGCGAGGGCGAGGGGGTTGCTGCCCAGGTGCTCACCAAGCTGGGCGCAGACACTAATAAGGTGCGCCAGCAGGTGATTCAGCTGCTTTCTGGTTTCCAGGGCAAGGAGACCGTTTCGGTTGGCGGAGAGACAAATCCTCCGCAAAAAGGTAGCCAGGTACTAGACCAGTACGGTCGCAACCTGACTCTGGCCGCAGCCGAGGGCAAGCTTGACCCGGTCGTGGGACGAGAGCGCGAGATTGAGCGCGTCATGCAGATTCTGTCCCGCCGCACCAAGAACAACCCGATTCTGATCGGTGAACCCGGTGTCGGAAAAACGGCCGTGGTTGAGGGGCTGGCGCAGGCAATCGTCTCTGGCAATGTTCCGGAAACCCTGCGCGGCAAGCAGCTCTACACCCTGGACATGGGAAGCCTGATCGCGGGCTCCCGCTACCGCGGTGATTTTGAAGAGCGCCTAAAGAAGGTGACCAAGGAGATTCGCACCCGCGGCGACATCATCACCTTTATCGATGAGATCCACACCCTGGTTGGTGCTGGCGCCGCGGAGGGTGCCATTGACGCTGCCTCAATCTTGAAGCCCATGCTGGCTCGCGGAGAGCTCCAGACCATTGGTGCCACCACGCTAGACGAATACCGCAAGCACTTCGAGAAGGATGCTGCGCTGGTGCGCCGCTTCCAGTCGGTTCAGGTAAACGAACCAAGCCCAGCCATGGCAATCAACATCCTTAAAGGTCTGCGCGATCGCTACGAGGCGCACCACAAGGTGTCCATCACCGATGGTGCAATCGTTGCCGCCGTGGGAATGAGCGATCGCTACGTGACCGACCGCTACCTACCAGACAAGGCCATTGACCTAATCGATGAGGCCGGCGCTCGCCTGCGCCTGAGCTTCCTCTCTTCCCCTCCTGAGCTGAAGGAGATGGAGGAGAAGGTTGCAAAGGTTAAGAGCGAGAAGGAACAGGCAATTGCCGACCAGGACTTCGAACTGGCCGCTTCCAAGCGCGATGAGGAGAAGAAGCTCACCGCTGAGAAGATGCGCATGGAGAAGGAGTTCCGTGAGGGCAACGTGGCCGAGACCGGCATCGTTGACGAAGGCCTAATTGCTGAGGTTTTGGCCCAGGCAACTGGAATTCCAGTGTTCAAGCTAAGCGAGGAAGAGGGCGCCAAGCTGATCTTCATGGAGCAGGAACTGCACAAGCGAGTCATCGGCCAGGAGGCTGCAATTGCAGCGCTTTCCAAGACCATTCGTCGTCAGCGCGCTGGCCTGAAGGATCCAAAGCGTCCATCCGGTTCGTTTATCTTTGCCGGTCCGACCGGTGTTGGAAAGACCGAGCTGGCTAAGGCTCTCGCCGAATTCCTATTCGACGATGAAGACGCACTGATTTCCTTGGATATGAGTGAGTTCAGCGAGAAGCACACCGTTTCTCGTCTGTTCGGAGCTCCTCCGGGATTTGTCGGCTACGACGAGGGCGGTCAGCTAACCGAAAAGGTTCGTCGCAAGCCATTCTCCGTGGTGCTCTTTGACGAGATCGAAAAGGCCCACCCGGACATCTTCAACTCGCTATTGCAGATTCTGGAAGAGGGACGACTGACCGATGGCCAGGGGCGCGTTGTGGACTTCAAGAACACGATCATCATCATGACCACTAACCTGGGTAGCCGCGAGATTTCTCGTGGAGCACTCGGCTTCACTTTGGAGGGAAGCGCCGAGAATGACTACAGCCAGATGAAGTCGCGGGTGAACGAGGAGCTGAAGAAGAACTTCAAGCCTGAGTTCCTAAACCGTGTTGATGAAGTCATCGTCTTCCCACAGCTCACCCGAGATGAGCTCATGCAGATTGTCGACCTGTTCGTTAAGCGCCTGCAGGAGCGTCTGGACGAGCGCGATCTACAGCTCATGCTCACCACGGCAGCCAAGGACCGTCTGATCGAACTCGGCTACGAGCCATCGCTAGGGGCCCGACCACTGCGTCGCACGGTGCAGCGTGAGATTGAGGACGAAATCTCAGAGCGGATCTTGACCGGCACGATTCAGAATGCTCAGGACATCAAGGTCGACTTCGTCGGCGGAGAATTTGTCTTTGATGCCAAGAGCCGTGAGGCAGAGGCTGTCGGGCAGTAGTGACCGAGATTCAGCGCTACGAGGTTCTGGGATCACATCCCGGTTTCGAGTTGCGCCAGTACGCTGATCACACTCTGGTGACTAAGCCGATGTCTGGAGCCATGAATTCGGCTGCGACCGCTGCCTTTCGCTACCTGGTCAGCTACCTGGGCGGCCAAAATGAGAAACAGCAGCAGATAGCAATGACGGCTCCGGTATTACAGCAGAAGTCGGAGCGCGGCTTCGATGTCTCCTTTGTAATGCCCCATGACATGGTGGAGGCGCCTAGTCCCCTAGGCCCCGATATGAGTGTTCAGCGAGTTTCGGGTGAGCTAATTGCTGCGAAGCAGTTCGCGGGCAGTGCCACCGATGCACTCTTCGAGCGCAAGGCCGAGCAGCTGTTGGCCGCGGTCGAGAAGGCGGGCTACAAGGCGACCTCGGGCATCAAATACGCTCGCTATAACGGCCCTTGGACTCCACCGTTTCTCAGGCGCAACGAGGTGTTGGTAGCGGTTGCCCCAATCTCTTCGCAATAATTGGCGGATGCTTCAGATTCGACCCGCGACCACCAGCGATGTTTATGCAATCCGTGAGATTGCCCAACCGCTAATCGAACAGCGCATCCTGCTGGGCAAGGAAATGGTCGAGCTCTTCGAGTCCATTCAGGAGTTCATCGTCGCTGAGTTGGGCGGCAAGGTCGTTGGCTTTGGTGCCCTGCATGTGATGTGGCAGGACCTCGCCGAGGTGAGAACCCTCGCGGTTGCACAGGAGGCAAAGCGCCAGGGAATTGGCGCGGCCATGCTGGAAGAGCTGCTCAAGCGAGCCAAGGCCCTTGGCATAAAGAGAATCTTTTGCCTGACCTTCGAAGTCGATTTCTTTAAGGCCAATGGTTTTGAGGTAATTTCCGATATTCCGGTGGATGCCGAGACCTATGCCGAGCTGGTTCGCTCCCACGACGAGGGTGTTGCAGAATTTCTGGATTTGGCAAGAGTTAAGCAGAACACGCTTGGAAACAGCCGCATGCTCAAGCTCCTCTAACTAGATTTAGAACATGTCGCATCTAGATCCTGGTGTTTACCGCAGACGTCGGTTAACAGCGCTTGGCGCTCTGGCAGTTCTGATTGTCGCTATTTGGGGCATCCCACAATTGTTTGCCGGAGGCGGCCAAGAGGTCTTGCCTGCAGCAGAAGAAACCGCTACCGCAGAGCCAACCGCAACGGCTGCCACGACTTGCGCACCCGGTGTAGTGAGCGTTGAGGCCATGATCGGCACCATCGCCGGGGAAAACGAGGACGGCAGTCCGATTCTCGAAGAGATAAACAACTTCAAGGCTGGCGCAGATATCTACATGTGGTACGTGGTGGAAAACAACGGACTGGTTGACTGCCTGTTCAATGTTGGACCGCGGGCCACCTTCTTCACCATCAGCTCCGGCGAGCAGGTCTATTGGACCTCGCGCGAGTGTGACCGCGAGGGCCTGAACGATGGCGATTTGCTGCTGGTTCCAAACACCCCGGTTGAGTCAGAGCCCAGTGCTTGGGACAAGGTTTACTCGTCTAGCAACGGCTGCAATGCCGAGGGTAATTCGCCAGTGCCAACCGGTGGTGCCACCTTCAAAATCAAGGCCGAGGTCAACGGAGTAATCTCCGATGACAAGCGCTTTATTTTGAACTAAGAGCCCTGCCAACCGCCGACTTAAGACTGCCAACCTCCGCATCGAGGGTCGTTTTGTGGCCTAGCCGGCTCGCTTCACTCTTGCGCAGTTTGGGGTTAGTGACTCCGCGAATTTCTCCGGACAGACTTATTTCACCGAAGGCGGCAATCGCTGGATCAACCGCCTTGTCGCTGGCTGCAGAGGCAATGGCTATGGCAATCGCGAGGTCGGCAGCTGGCTCAGTGATCTTCATGCCACCTACTGTTGAAACGTAGACATCCTTGTCTGCGAGCGACAGCCCGGCTCTTCGCTCCAGCACCGCAAGCAACATAGCCACCCGCGACGAGTCGACTCCATTGGTTACGCGCCTGGGCTGCGGGGTTCCCGAACGAACCACAAGGGCTTGAATCTCGGCGCGTAGCGCCCGGCGTCCCTCGATGGTTATGATGATGCAGCTTCCCGGCACCTGGTTTTCCGAATCGGAGACGAACAGAGCGCTCGGATCTGGAACCTCATTGATGCCATCGCCGGACATCTCAAAGCAGCCCACCTCATCTGTCGGGCCAAAGCGATTCTTTAGGGTCCTCACGAACCTTAGGGAAGTCTGACGGTCACCCTCAAAGTGACAAACCACATCGACTAGGTGCTCCAAGGTTCTGGGGCCGGCAATCGAACCGTCCTTGGTCACATGGCCAACCAAGAGAAGTGGCACTGAGTTTTCCTTGGCCACCCTGATCAGATTGCTGGCAACCTCCCGAACCTGGGCGGGCATCCCAGCGACTCCATCGATATCTGCCGACGCAACGGTTTGCACCGAGTCGACAATCATCAGCTCGGGTCGCACTGCTTCAAACTGCCCC
This sequence comes from Aquiluna sp., assembly GCA_023260495.1. GTDB lineage: Bacteria > Actinomycetota > Actinomycetes > Actinomycetales > Microbacteriaceae > Aquiluna. Next base: position 15,562 of record JALQVB010000003.1, on the reverse strand, counting down.
AGGACACTTGAAAGGTCAGTTTCATTGGCAAGAAAAAGGTTTGGTGATTCGGCTCCGGTGCGCTTGGCCCTCAGCCTTACCTGCGAGGCGGACTCCTCGGCGGAAACATAGAGCACCTTGGCTCCAGATTTTGCCACCCGGGCAGCGACCTCCAGCAGCAGCGTGCTCTTGCCGACGCCCGGCTCACCCGAGAGCAGCACAACCGATCCGGGAACTATGCCGCCACCCAGCACTCGATCGAATTCGGCAATTGACGTGGGGTTGTGACCCTCGCCAGAGATTTCTATTTCGGTAATCGGTCTGGCGGCCCTGGTCTCTGAGATGTTGCTGGCCTTGGTCTTGGTCACTGGTGCCGACTCCGAGACCGACCCCCAGGCCTGACAGTTGCCGCACTGGCCAACCCACTTGATCGTGCTCCAGCCGCATTCGACGCAACGGTATTCGCTCTTGGTTTTGGCCATGAGACAAAACTACCCGAGGGCATCGACACCTAAACTCAATCTTGGGAAGGAAGTGCAGTGGGACCAAGGAAGCAGTGGGCCGAGCTCTGGCTGGTGCTGATGCTTTCGCTTGGCGCCTCCGCAATCTACTCGGTTATCTCCCTGGTTCGAAAGCTGCTAAGCGAACAAGGGTTGGCGGGATCTTCCACAACCTTGAATCGGCCACTTGCCGAGCAGCCATGGCTGGATCTGATTTCACAGCTGGTGTCAATCTCGCTCAGCCTGGTGCCGGTGCTATTGGCACTCTATTTTCTCTATTTGGATGGCTCTCGGTTGGAGCTTTGGCCAAGGGCCAAGGACTTTCTTTGGGGACTGGGATTGCCGCTGTTGGTGGGGATTCCGGGTATAGCTCTCTATGTGTTTGCGGTGCAGTGGGGGTTGACCGCAAAGGTGATACCCAGTTCGCTTGGTGACTACTGGTGGACCCCTTTGATTCTGCTGCTTGCGGCACTCCGTGCCGGACTGCTCGAAGAGGTCATCACGGTTGGATTTCTGATTCGAAAGATGCAGGCGCTAAGGCCTGGAATATCGATAGTTGTGCTGGTTTTGGTTTCCAGTCTGTTTCGGGCCAGCTACCACCTGTATCAGGGCTTCTCGGCGTTTATTGGTAACTTCGTAATGGGCGTCATCTTTAGCCTGATTTTTATAAAGAAGGGCCGAGTGGCCCCGCTCGTCATTGCCCACACCGCAATGGACGCGGCGGTGTTCATCGGCTATCCGCTAGTGGCTCCGCTGCTACCAATCTAGGATTTAGGGATGCAGCAGCTAAAAATTTGTTTCTTGGGAACTGGCTCAATGGGCTCGGCCGTGCTTCAGGGCTTGGTGGCAGCTGGTCATCCAACCAAGTTGATTTCGGCCACTACGCGCAGTGAGGAGAGTGCTGCAAAGCTGCGCGCTGCAGGAATCAGCGCCCTGTCGCTGGAAAGCTCTTCAGATGCCAATGAGCTGCTGAGCTCGGACGCCGATGTTGTAGTTCTTGGAGTCAAGCCCTACCAAATTGCTGATGTGTTGACCGAGATTCGATCCGAGCTGCCGAAAGACGCCGTCGTCATTTCGATGGCTGCTGGGATTGAACTGACCACGATGGCTGAGAAGCTTCCAGAGCACAACAACCTCATTCGCTCCATGCCCAACACCCCGGCACTGGTTGGCAAGGGCGTGACCGGCCTAGCGGCCGCACCCCAGGCAGCGCCAGGCGCCATCGAAATCGCAACCTGGCTATTCGAAGCCGTCGGTGAGGTGGTCGAGGTGGCAGAGAAGCAAATCAATGCACTCAGCGCCATCTCTGGTTCCGGGCCGGCATGGATGTATTTCTTGGTGGAGAAGTGGGAGCAGGTCGCCATCGCAAACGGCTTCACCGAAGAGCAAGCCGCAACCCTGGTGCGGGGGACACTGGCCGGATCGGCACAGTTGCTTGCAAGCACCGGCGAGGAGCCAGCGGAGCTGCGCCGGAAGGTAACTTCGCCTGGCGGCACCACCGAGCGCATCATTGCGACCCTTGAGAACGCAAAGTTAGAACAGCTATTTGAGGCAGCTTTGCAGGCGGCGGTAGCGCGTGCCAAGGAAATTGCTGGCGACAAGGGTTAAGCTGTTGTCATGGCAGACATCTTTGAGGCAATTGCGGACCCAAACCGCCGCAAGATCATGGACCTTCTTCTGGCAGCTCAGGTTGCTGGAAATGAACTAACAGTTTCTGAATTAGTAGCGCAGACCGGGTTGGGACAGCCGACTGTCTCAAAGCACCTAAAGACGCTGCGTGAGGCCGGTCTCGTCTCGGCTCGCGAAGACGGCCAGAAGCGTTTTTACTCCGTCACCCCAGATCCGCTCGAGGTTATCGAGGACTGGATGATTGACTTCCTCTCGCTCGGCTTCGACGCCGAGGCGGAGGATGACTTCGCCAAGAACCTTGGAGATGCCGGCGAGAAGCTGGGTCACTGGATCACCGAGAAGACTGGCTGGCTCACCACTCAGTTGCAGATGCGGGTTCAGGATGCCGATCTTGATGTGGATCCCAAGGAGCTGGGCAAGCGACTTGGCCGCAAGCTGGCAGAGGTGAAGGTTGACACCGAGAAAAACGCTCGCGACTTCGAGAAGCTAGCCCGCCAGAAGATGGAAGAGGTGGTGGACGAGGTTAAGACCGAGGCCACCCACTTCGCGCAAGAAGTAAAGAGCAAGGTAAAGAAATAATGAATGCAACTCCTGAGGAACTTCGCGAATACGCCCGCAAGCAGCTGAAGAAGAAGCAGGATTTCAAAACCTACCTTGGCGTCTACGCACTGGTAGTCGGCATCACCTCAGCGGTCTGGTATCTAACCTCTCCGTGGGCACCTTTTTGGCCAATTTGGGTAATCTTCGGCATGGGTATCGGTGCTGTAGTCACCGGTCTTGATGCCTATGGAATCGCAGGTAAGAAGCCAATTACCGAGGCCGATGTTGACGCCGAGGTTGAGCGCCTGAAGCGAAAGGGCTAGACTTCTTGGGTTGCCCAGTTCGGGCAAATCAAAGCTTTGTGAGGTTTTAGTGGGTTCAATCATTAAGAAGCGTCGCAAGCGCATGTCGAAGAAGAAGCACCGCAAGCTGCTT
>JALQVB010000003.1:0-12469 GCA_023260495.1 Aquiluna sp. | reverse complement strand
GAAGTAGTAGCTACCCGCCCTTTTTGGGCGGGTTTTTACTTATTCGCCCTTAGCTCTCGCCTAGCCTGCTTCATAATTTCCCAGCCTGCAGCGTCGGCATATTTACGCAGCTGAACATCGGGATTCACCGCAACAGCGTTCCCAACCGCTGAAAGCATCGGAAGATCGTTTACCGAATCCGAATAGGCCCATGACTTCTTGAGGCTCAGATTGCGCTCGGTTGCCAACTTCTTGACGGCGCGGCGCTTTGCTTTACCGTGAAGCGCTTCGCCCACCAGCTCCCCGGTTAGTACCCCGTCTTTGTGCCCGACGATGGTGCCAAGCGCACCGGTTGCCCCTAGGTCTTCGGCAATCTTCTCTGCTAGCTCCACCGGCGCGGCAGTGACTAGCCAAACCTCATGGCCCTGCTCTAGGTGGTGCCTCAGCCGCTCAACGCTTCGGGGCCATAGCCTGGGGCGGATTTCCTTGGCGTAAACGACGTCCATCAGATCTGCCAACTCCTGCACCGAGTGGCCCTTGGTGAGCGAGAGCGCGCGATCTTTGATGTCGGCCATCTTGGAATTCTTTTCACCACGGCGGATAAACATCGCCTGCTCCCACATAAACCGCCAGATGTCTCTGCGCTTAATGGTTCCGCCGGTGAAGGCCCTACGGCCAAAGAGAATGGAGGTTGAGCCACAAACCAATGTGTTGTCCACGTCAAAGAAGGCTGCCGTCTTCTTCTGTGGCTTCTTGGCGGGCTTTTGCACCGCCCCAGTCTACGCCTGGGACGGATTGCACCTAGGCTGTTCTTATGAGTAAATCCATTGACCTAAGACTCATCGTTCGAAAGAACTGCCACCTCTGTGAGCCCGCAATGGAGAGCGCGAAGTTTATCGCCAAGACCTTCCAGGAAGAGCACCCCGAGGCGGGCCTTGAGCTCCACATTCAGGACATCGCTGACCAGGTAGACCTGCAGCGCTTTTCCGAGGAGGTGCCGGTGCTCATGGTCAACGGCGACGTCATCGAGATGTGGCGGATTAACGAGTCGCGTGCTCTCGAGCACCTGAGGGGCATGGTTTGAGAAAGCTGGTGATCTGGATCCTCAAGAGGTTCTGGTTCCCGATTCTGATATTGATTCTTGCCCAGCTGGGGAAGAAGTACACCTGGGCTAGCGAGGTTCATACCAAGCTCAAAAAATTAAAGTAACACTCTGTTGCATTATTACTACATAGCATTTATGCTACAACTATGGGTCGCAAACCAAAGTCCGAAGAAGAGCGGGTAGCTAACCGCGTCGAGGATCTGCGCACCCGTGCAAACCTCTCTCGGCAAGAGCTCGCCGAGCAGGTAGGGGTGCACTACCAAACAATCGGATATATCGAACGCGGTGAGTATTCGCCATCACTTGTGTTGGCTCTCAGAATCGCTTCGGTGTTAGGGGCCAGTGTCGAGGAGATCTTCTGGCTCGATGAGGAAAACAATGAATGAGCTACTAGTTATCTTTTACATCCTCGCAACCTTGACCGTTGCCTATCTCGTGATCTACCCGAAGTATGTTGGCGATAACGTCAAGCTGATGATGTGGCTGGACGTGCCTATCACGGCAGTCCCGCTCGGAATCTCAGCAATTATGTTTTGGGAATCAGCTCCGACATTCACGCTTTTCTGGGCTGAGCTCAATTGGTTCCTATTCACGCTTGTCGCCATGCTGCTTATTGAGCTGCCAATCTTCCTGCTGTATTTGAAGGCGAGGGGGCTCAGTCAGGTTTACTGGGCACAGTTCAGTCCAGCACCCAAGGGATCCCCAGACGCAGGATGGGCCTCGGCGTCAGTAGAGTCGGTGGAAAAGCAACTCAATGACACCAGGTGGGACGGGCTCCGAACATTAGCCGGCAAGCGTGTCCTGCTGTGGTCATCAAACATCGTGATGGTGTTTGGCACCGGCTTCCTCTTTACGGTTGGAGACAACGGCTGGGCCTCATACGCTTTGATTCACATCTTGTTGATTTTCGTTTTCTGGTTCTTGCTTCGCCAATCGGTTCGACTTGTTGCCGATGCACCCGAGGAGGCATTGGATGAGATGCTAATCCAGCTCAGGGATCGCAGCTACCTGGTTGCCTACCGCTGGCTTTCTGTTCTTGTCTTCGTGGCAGGGTCAGCGTTGCTGGTGTACTCGATTCTTTATGACAGCCGCTCGGACACAGACGGATTCAACTATCTGCTCAACTTCACCTGGCCCCAAGTTCAGGCAGTCTTTTGGCTCTTCGCTGGCTATGCCTTCATGGCCCCTTCTATGGCGCTCCTTTCGATTGACATCAAACGAGAGAAGCAGAGGACCCGTTGACAAAGACTCGCGACGCCTTCCCGGACATCCTCCGTGGCTTTGCTCTATTGGGTATAGCCATGGTCAACGTTCAGTATTTTGCTGTTGACACCGTTAGCGGCTTTGAGTCGGCTGACCTCACATCAGGGTCCAACTCGGCCGCAGCCTTTGTTGTGATGTTTATCTTCCAGTCCAAGTTCTATCTGTTGTTTTCATTTCTGTTTGGCTACTCAGCTCAATATGTGCTCAGGGGTGAGCAGGTCAACAAACGCAGGTGGATTGGGCGTGCAGTCGGGCTTCTAGTTCTCGGCTTTATCCACGCCGTGTTCTTCTTCCACGGGGACATTTTGTTTCTCTACGGTGTCTTTGCGCTTGTGTTACTCACCCTTTATTTCAGGTCCGAGAGAATCATCCGTGGGTGGGCTAGAGGAACCTACATTGTCATCGGCGTGCTCTTTTCGGTGCTCGCACTTCTCACCTACGTGGGCGAACTCTTCCTCGCATCCAAGGGAAAAACCTTGCCAAGCGAAACAGCAGGACTCGATGGTCTCAACCAAGCTCTTGCCACTGGCGGTTTCTTGGAGGCAGCTGTCGCCAGGTTTGAGCTGTGGCTTGCCTTTGCACCCCAGGGTTTTCTGGTGCAGGGGCCGTTGGTTATTGTTGCCTTGCTGGTCGGTGTTCTCGTTGCGAGAAAAGACGGTCTGGCAAATGGGGCTGACTCCAAACTCATGAAGCGGATGGCTATCTGGGGCCTCGCCATTGGGCTGCCCCTGCAGCTCTTAGCCGCCATCGTCTACATCATCAATCTGCAGGCCGACGCCTACAGCCTCGGGTTATCCCTCATTTCGCTTGCCATCAACTTCTTGACCGCCCCCATTCTCTCTGCGGGATATGTCGGAGTGCTTTGGCTGCTGAGCCAGAGACTAGGGGGGATGGTACTGCTCTCAGCCGCGGGAAGACATTCGCTAACTATTTACCTATCCCAGTCGCTGATTTTCTCATTCCTGTTTTCGGCTTGGGGCGCAGGCCTTTTTGCCGACCTTGATGCTTGGCTAACCGCCGCGATTGCTGCTCTAGTTTGGCTGGGACTGAGCCTGCTTGCGGTTGTGAACCTCAAGTTCCGCGATCGCGGTCCGATGGAGACCTTCCTCACCAATTTCTCCAAGCTGTTTGTGAGGAAATCATGAATCTAGAACAGCTTGGCTACATCGGCATATTTCTTGCCGGAGCGATTCCCTGGTTTGAGGCAATTGGGGTGGTGCCGGGAGGAATCGTAATTGGTCTAGATCCAATCCTCACGGTCCTGTTTGCTGCTGCAGGGAATCTCATCACTATTGCCGCATTTGCCTATGGTGGAGCCAAGATCAGGAGCTGGGTCGTTGCCAGGCGTGAGGCCAAAGGTAAGCAGCCGAAGTCGGATCGTTGGACTAAGGCTCAAAGGGCATTCGAGAAATACGGTGTATACGGGATGGCCATCTTGGGTCCGCTAATCATCGGGACGCAATTTGCTGCTGCAGCATCGGTGGCGGCGGGGGTGCGACCAGCAAAGGTGACGCTGCTTGTCTCGGCGGCGATGGTTCTCTGGGCAATAGTTATTGCATTCCTCACCGCTTGGCTCGTTGAGGTGGGCGGATTCGACACCTGGTTAGGGCAGAACAGCTAATTCTCAACAGTACTTTTGTCTATACTTTGTCTATATACATGGAGAGGTGGCAAAGTGAAGACCATGGTGACCACAAAGCTCTTTCGAAACGGCGGATCTAATGCGGTTCGCATCCCTTCAGGCTGGCTGGACCCGAGGCTAGAAGTACACATGACTTTTAATCAAAAAACTGGTCGAATCTCCATTTCACAGGACACCTCCGGGGACGCCAACTCGTTCTTTAGTTACGTCAGGCAGCACGGCAATCAGCCGGATCCAGGTTTTGCAGACCTCGAACAGCGATCTGATCCAGCTCGGCCGCTGGAAATCGACTAGGGCAGCTGTTGGACTTCTTGCTCGATACGAATATTTGCTCAAGAGCAGTTATGGGCGAATCTTCCATTATCGACAGGCTCGAAGAGCTTGATGCCGAGCGGTGGGCTATCAGCTCACTCGTTTTTGCAGAATTGCAGTTCGGGTTGGAAAAGGGCAAGCTCAAGCAAAGCTCAGTCGAAGCCCTGAAACGATTTCTGGCCTTCGCTCCCGTGGCGAGCTTCGACAGAAGCGCAGCTAACAAGGCAGCATGGGTGAGAGCTGAATTGGAGCGCTCGGGTAAGCCAGCAGGGGCCGTCGATCAGTTGCTAGCGGGCCAGGCACTTGACCTAGGTGCAACTCTCGTGACCAACAACATCCGCCATTTCGAACACGTGCCCGGGCTCAAATTGGAATCTTGGATTTAGGGCTGCAGCCTTGTAGGTCCGCGGAACAGGAAGCTGGCCTCACGGATGTTTGGCAAGTCGAGTAGCAACATGGTTACGCGGGTCAGACCCATGCCAAAACCACCGTGCGGCGGGACACCGTAGCGGAAGAAGTCTAGGTAGAACTGCAGACCCTCTGGGTCCAACCCCTTGTCCTTGGCCTGTGCTTCGAGCACCTCGATGCGGTGTTCGCGCTGTGCACCAGTAGTGATCTCGGTGCCCTTCCAGATCAGGTCGTAGCTCTTGGTAAGCGCCGGGTTGTCGTCGTGACGCATGTGGTAGAAGGGGCGAATGTTCTTCGGGTAGTCGGTCAAGAAGACGAACTCGTGACCGAATTCCTCCTGTGCATACTGAGCAATCTGACGCTCTCCCTCTGGGTCTAGGTCGCCATCGGTTCTTGGCACCTTGTAGCCGCGCTTTTCTAGAATCTGGTGCGCCTCGGCCAGCGGAATTCTTGGGAACGGCGTGCTTGGCACGACGATGTCTAGGTCGTATAAGGCCTTGATCTCCTCGCCGTGTGCTTCCTTAACGGCAGTGATGGCCTTGACCATCAGCTGCTCCTGGAACTCCATGACGTCCTCGTGCGAATCAATCCAGCTCATCTCCATGTCAATCGAGACAAACTCGGTTGCGTGACGCGAGGTGAATGATGGGTCAGCACGGAATACCGGGCCGATTTCGAATACTCGGTTCATGCCCGCACTCATGGCCATCTGCTTATAGAACTGAGGCGACTGAGCTAGGTAGGCGTGGCCCTCGAAGTACTCGAGGCGGAAAAGCTCGGCATGCGACTCAGACGGCGAGGCCATCAGTTTCGGGGAGTGGATCTCGACAAAGTCATTTGCCAGCCAGTGCTCGCGCCAAGTTTTCTCAACGGTGGTCTGGATGCGCATCATGAGGTTCAACTCTGGACGGCGGTAGTCCAAGAAGCGCCAGTCCAGACGCTTGTCGATTGAGGTGTCCTCGGCGATTGGGCTGTCGGGCAGGCTGCGGCTGACAATCTCCATTGATTCCAGCAAAATCTCGATGCCGCCGAGCTTCACCCGCTCGTCGTGCTTTAGGTTGCCCTTGATAATTACAAAGCTGCCACCGGTCAGGCTGGAGACCTCGTCCGCAAGTGCATCCTCTTCGGCAGGACGAGGGTAGGTCACCTGAACACTGCCCGACTCGTCACGGATGATGATGAATTGGATGCGCTTCTGATCGCGCAGGGTTTCCACCCAACCGCCGATGGTGACTGGGCCATCTGGCAGCGCGGCCAGGGATGAAATCTTGGAACGGTTGAGCATTATTGGGACCTCTGCGAATTAGCTGGAAGCGACTAGTTGTTCAGTTTAGCGAAGGTAAACTTTTCTCATGCCCGCCTCACGCCTTCACTTCGTGCGCCACGGCGAGGTTTTCAATCCAAATGGCATCCTCTACGAACGCCTTGACGGCTTTCCGCTGAGCGAGCGCGGCCAGAAAATGGCCAAGGCTGCCGCCGAAGAACTTGGGCGCATGGCAATCGAACCATCGGCCCTATATGCATCGCCATTGGAGCGCACCCAGCAGTCGGCGGCGCCAATCAGCGAAGCGTTTGGACTGGTGCCGATGCTCGATGAGCGGATCATTGAATCAGGCAATAAGCTCGCCGGTCACCCCATGGGAATCAAGGGAATCTTGCGCAAGCCATCGCTGGCAATTCACCTTTACAACCCAAGTCGACCCTCTTGGGGAGAGGCCTACAAGGACATTGCAAACCGCATGACGGAGGCCGCATTGGAGGGTTGGCGCGCTGCCCCGGGCGGCGACGTGGTGTTTGTGTCACATCAGCTTCCAATCTGGATGACTTACCTATCCGCAAGTGGACTAAAGCTTCCTCACGACCCCAGAAGCCGCCGCTGCTCGCTGTCCTCGATTACCTCGTTTGAGGTCAAGGATGGCAAGTTGGTGCCAGTTGACTACCGCGAGCCAGGCATCGCGGTCTTGGAGCAGGAATGAAGCGGCTGGCAGCTCTAGCTTTACTTCTTCCGCTTGTTCTCGCTGGCTGCAGCTCCGATCCGCTGGCCGATCAATTCCGTGCTGGGGACAACAAAAACTACATCGCTGGCGATGGCACAGTGACCGAATATGCAAGCGATGCCAGGCCAGGCTTCGACAGCTGGTCCGGTGTCACCGAGAGTGGCGGACTGCTCGACTCCTCGGCGCTCGAGGGCCAAGTCGTTGTGATGAACTGGTGGTATGCCGCCTGCGCCCCTTGCCGGGCGGAGGCACCTGATCTTGCCGCGCTGAGCGAGGAGTTTGCCGACCAGGGAGTGCAGTTCATTGGGGTTAATGTGCGCGACACCGCAGAGACGGCGCTCGCGTTTGACCGCAGATTTGGCATCAACTTCCCCTCGGTAATGGATGCGCAGTCAGGCTCGGTCTCGCTCGCATTCTCCGGTGTTGTTTCGCCTCAGGCGGTCCCAACCACAATCGTGATTGATCGCGAGGGTCGGGTTTCGGCCCGTGTGCTGGGTCGGATCGATAAGTCCATTTTGCGCACTCTGATTCAGACAGTGGTGTCGGAGTGAATCCCGGGGACCTAATTCTTTCCGGCTCGATGCTGGTTGCGATTCCCATTGCCCTGCTCGCCGGAATAGTGACGTTTGTCAGCCCCTGTGTGCTGCCTTTGGTGCCCGGCTATCTCGGCTACGTCTCGGCAAACGTCAAAAGTCGCGCTGTGCTTGGAACGCTGCTATTTGTAATCGGCTTCACCACGGTCTTTGTTTTGCTGGGAGTTCTAGCTGGCTCTGCCTCCCTAGTGTTTCTCACCCGCGAGTATTGGGTGCAGCTCATCCTGGGTGCGCTGGTTGCCCTGTTTGGCCTTGCCATGATGGGGCAGTTTGGTTTTTTGCAGCGCACAATAAAGCTGCCGGTGAGCCCCAAGGTTGGACTTGCCGGGGCACCGCTTCTTGGGTTGGTCTTTGCGCTTGGCTGGACACCTTGCATTGGCCCGACGCTCTCTGCCGTGCTGGTGCTTGCCAGCGGTTCGGGCGATCCAATCCGGGGTGGAGTACTGGCGGTCGCCTATTCACTTGGAATCGGCATCCCGTTTCTGTTGATAGCGGCGGGTTTTGGTTGGGCGGCTAGGACCGTTGGCTTTGTGAAGCAGAACATCCGGACCATCAACATCTTTGGCGGTTCGCTACTTGTGCTGTTGGGACTGTTGATGATGAGTGGTCTTTGGTTGCAGTTCAACAACTGGTTGCAGGAGGTGAACAGTGGAATCATCCTTCCGCTCTAGCCTTATGTTCTGGCCGCGCTGGTTCTGGCGCCAGCTCACCTCGATGCGCACCGCTCTGTTCTTGCTTTTGCTTCTGGCTTTAGCCGCTGTGCCGGGCTCGCTCTATCCGCAGCGCAGCGCTGATCCCAATGGTGTGCGGGTTTACTACGACGAGCGACCCGAGCTCGCGGCATTCTTAGATGCCCTTCAGCTGTTCGATGTCTACACCTCGGTGTGGTTCTCGGCCATCTACATCTTGCTCTTTGTGTCTCTGGTGGGCTGCGTCCTTCCCAGATTGCGAGTGCACCTAACCGCGCTGCGTCGAGGACCAGTGCAGACACCGGAAAATCTCAAGCGCATGTCTGCCTATTTCGAATCCACCGGAGCGCTGGATTTGGAAAAGGTTCGCAAGGTGCTCAAGCAAAATGGCTTCCGAGCGGAAATTCAGGGTGACTCTGTCTCGGCCGAGAAAGGCTATGCCAAGGAAACCGGCAACTTGGTTTTCCACTTCTCGCTGGTCGCAGTTTTGATTGCGGTTGGGGTTGGCGGCGGCCTCAGCTTCTCAGGTCAAAGAGTTTTGGTCGAGGGTGACACGTTTGTGAACAACCTAGCTAGCTACGACTCGTTCTCACCGGGTCCGTTTTTCAACGAGAGGGAGCTGGTTCCATTCAGCCTGAAGCTAGACGACTTTGCAGTTATCTACGACCTGAGAAACCCAGCCAACCTCGGCCAACCAATCGATTTTGTGGCAAGTGCCACGCTTGATGATGGCAGCGGAGCGACCTCGCAAGAGTTCCGAGTGAACCACCCACTGGCGGCACCGGGAGCGAATGTCTATCTCACCGGTAACGGCTTTGCTCCGGTTATCACAGTGACCGACGGCACCGGTGCGGTGGCATTTTCTGGCCCGGTGGTTTACCTGCCCCAGGATTCCAACATGACCTCACTCGGCGTTATCAAGGTCCCGGATGCGCTACCAGAGCAAATTGGAATGATTTCGTTCTTTTATCCAACTGTCGCTGAGCTAGACACCGGGGCATACACCTCGATCTATCCTGATCCGATTGATCCGTTGTTGACCCTGAACGTCTATACCGGTGATCTCGGGCTGGATTCCGGCATTCCGCGCAACGTGTATGCCCTGGACACTAGTCAGCTGGAGGTGGTGGCAAGCCGCACGGGCCCGAATCCTCCAGTTGAGCTTCGTCCGGGAGAGAGTGCAGATCTACCTGGGGGAATCGGCCGGGTCACTTTTGACGGCGTCTTACGTTTTGCATCTGTTGATGTTGCTTGGAATCCGGGTGGTTTCTGGGTACTGCTATTTGCAGCTATTGCACTTATTGCCATTGTGTTCTCGCTATCAATTCGCCGCAGACGCGTCTGGGTGCGGGTTCGAGGTGAGAAAATTGAGTATGCCGCTTTGGCTCGCGGCGATGACGAGCAGCTGGAGAGTGTGCTCAGTGAAATCAAAGACGAGATAGAAAAAGAGGCTCGCGTTTGAACGTTGTTCTGAACGAACCGCTGTCGCAGGTGTCCCTACTGTTTGTTTCTGCTGCCATGGGCCTATTGGCCGTTGCACTGTTGCTCTTTGCCTTTCAGCTAGCCAAGCTAAAAGATGACTCAACCGAGTCTCGATTTGAAAAGTTCGGCTTCTGGGTGCTTGGCTTTGCCACCCTTGTGCTGGGTGTCGGAGTGGTGCTCCGCGGAATTGCTGCGAACCGGGTGCCCTGGGCCAACATGTATGAGTTCTCCATAACAGGAGCGCTAACCATCCTCACCGTCTACCTGGTGTCGCTGAAGGTGCGCGATGTGCGCTACGTTGCCACTTTTGTCACGGGCTTCACCCTCGTCACTCTCTTTGCAGCGGTCAGCCTCTTCTATGTCGAGGTGAAGACGCTGATGCCAGCGCTGCAAAGTTACTGGCTGGTGATCCACGTGATGGTGGCAATCTTGGCCGTTGGCTTCTTCGCCGTGGCCGCTGGTTTCCACATCGCCTATTTGGTCAAGTCGGCTGGCTGGGGCAAGGCGCTAATGGACCGGTTCCCTGAGCTCAAGGTCATGGAACGTATTGCTTACCGGTTCAACATGGTCGGTTTCGTCTCTTGGAGCTTCACCCTGATAGCTGGCGCAATTTGGGCAGAGCGTGCCTGGCACCGCTACTGGGGCTGGGACACCAAGGAGGTTTGGACCTTCATCATCTGGGTTCTCTACGCCGGCTATCTGCACGCCATGGCAACCAGGGGCTGGAACGGTCGCAGGGCAGCCTGGCTCGGACTTATCGGCTTTAGCGCAGTGATCTTCAACTTCGTCGTGGTGAACCTTTTCTTCAAGGGTCTGCACGTCTACTCAGGACTCTAAAAGCTCAAGACAGCGCTGCAACCTGGCCTTCCACCAGGCTTCGCGCTCACCGCTGGCGCGGTATTTCTCGACGAGCTCCGCGGATGGTTCCAGTTCGCGAATTGCCATGACTCCATCGTGGGCCATGAGCGGCACGTCAGTGACATCGGCTACCAGCAGTTTTGCAGTGGCAAGGCCACAGTCGTAATTCAGCTGTGGCAAAGCGCCCGCTAGATGAAGGCCCTGAGACAGTCCGATGGAACTCTCTAGGGCGCTCGAGACGACTATCTCCAGGCCAGAGCTTGCCGCAATTTCTAAAGCCCTTTTAATTCCGCCCAGCGGCTGAACCTTTAGCACGGCGATGTCGGCGGCACCTTCCCTCGCCACCAACAGCGGATCCTCAGCTTTCCTGATGGATTCATCGGCGGCAATCTTGATTGCGAGACCCGCCTTGCTTAGCTCGCCTCTGAGCCCCACTAATTCGCCGATAGTTGCGACCGGTTGCTCCATGTATTCAAGCTCGCTATCGCCCAAGGCGTGAGCAAGCCGCATGGCATCCGCAACTGAGTAGCCGCCGTTGGCATCGATGCGGATCTTCACCTCCGGGTAGATTTCCCGAACGCATCTGATGCGCACCAAATCTTGAGCCAGATCTTGCCCAGCCTCGGCAACCTTAATCTTCACCGAGCCAAACCTGCCGAAGTTTGCCAGCAGCTGGGGAACTTGCTCGGGGCCAACGGCTGGGAGGGTGGCATTGACCCTGATTGCGCTGCGCTCCAGCTTCGGCAATGGCTCATTGGCCCAGCTCAGCGCGGCCTGCAGCCAGGTTTTCGCCTCGGTGTCTGGGTATTCAACGAATGGGGAAAACTCAGCCCAGCGCTCGCGGCCCCGGAAAATTACCAATTCACGCGTTCGCAATCCACGGAATTTGGTTTTCAGGGGCAGGGCAATAACCGCTACATCGGTGAATTGCTCCTGCGCCATTTGATTAGTCTAGGAGTATGAATTTTGTCCCGAGTGCTCCATTTGATGCCTCAGTCTGGTCTGAGGTGGCCGGCTTTGCAGATCTCAACGACATCAGCTATCACCGCCACAACACTTTGGGAGTGGTGCGCATTGGGTTCTCTCGCCCCGAGGTGAGAAATGCCTTCCGGCCACAGACAGTTGATGAACTCTATCGAGCGCTTGACCACGCCCGCATGCAGAGCGATGTCGGGGTAGTGCTTCTCACCGGCAACGGTCCCTCACCAAAGGACGGTGTCTGGGCTTTCTGCTCTGGGGGCGACCAAAGGGTTCGTGGCGAGAGCGGTTACCAATACGAACCGGGTGGCGCTGGCCGACTGCACATCCTAGAAGTGCAGCGGCTAATCAGATTCATGCCCAAAGTCGTCATCGCGCTGGTTTCTGGTTGGACTGCCGGTGGTGGCCACTCGCTAAACGTGGTCTGCGATCTCTCGATTGCATCCAGTGAGCACGCCATGTTCAAGCAAACTGATGCTGACGTTGGCTCTTTTGACGCAGGTTACGGATCGGCGCTGCTCGCTAGGCAGACCGGGCAGAAGTTCGCTAGGGAAATCTTCTTCCTAGGCCAGCCATACGATGCTCAGCGCGCACTGGATATGGGTGTGGTGAACAGAGTCGTTCCGCACGCCGAACTGGAGAGGGCGGGCCTTGAGATGGCAGAGCAAATCCTTGCAAAGTCACCAACTGCCATACGAATGCTGAAGTATGCCTTCAATGCCGTCGACGACGGCATGGTTGGTCAACAACTCTTTGCTGGAGAGGCAACCAGGTTGGCCTACGGCAGTGATGAGGCCAAGGAGGGACGCGACTCCTTCTTGCAAAAGCGCGATCCCGACTGGACCGGCTACCCCTGGCATTTCTAGATGAAGAAACTCGTCTCAGTTCCGGCCAATGACACTTTTGGCGCACTCAACCTCATGCTTGATGTGCTGGAGGGTAAGGTCGCAGGGTTCATAACCCCGAGCGAGGTGAATGGGGTTAGGCCCGAGGTTCAGGGTCTTCCCGAAGAGGTCTCCGATACGGTCGGACTGGTGGTGGAAAGCTCTGGCTCAACCGGAACTCCGAAGCGAATTGAACTCAGCCCGGCGGCCCTGAAGGTCTCGGGGGATGCTGTTTTGAAGCGGCTTGGCGGGCCAGGCCAGTGGTTGTTGGCACTGCCG
>JALQVB010000039.1 GCA_023260495.1 Aquiluna sp. | reverse complement strand
ACCCGATGGTTTCGAAGGTGGTTTTGCTGGAGTCTTGGCAGCTTCTATCTCATCACCTGGATCCGTAGGGGGCTTTGAGCGCAGCAGGCGCATGCCAACAACTACCCCAACAGCTAGCAGAGAGATGAGTCCGATGCGGATGATCCAGTCCCAAAGGCTCAGCTGCGAACCTGGTGGGATGAAGTTCAGGGTTTGCTCAAAGAGCCGTGTTTGTTTTATTTGACCAAACTCGGCAGTGACAAACACCCGCCACTCTCCCGACTCAACCTCGTCGGGCATTGCAACCTGAGCTACGACCTTCTCGTCCGGGAAGATCTCTCGTGAGACATAGTCGAAGGGTCCAAAGTTGCGCTCGGCAAACTGGGGGTCTGCCAGCTGAGCAGTTCCGACTAGCTGAATAGGGACTCGGCCATTGTTAAGAAGCTCTATCTCAAGGAACCTGCCTTCAGGGAGGCGCACACCCCGGATGCTCTCAATGTTGAAGCTTGGCACGAGCTCTAGCGCATCGCCGATGCCGAGAAAGACCCCCAGCTCAACCGCCGCAGCCCCGCGGACTACTGCACTCGCCGAGTCTTCGGCACCTTCAGCGGCGGTTGCTGCTGTGGCGACAACCCTGAGGACTGAGTTGTAGGCGAGGTCGGGAGCATCTTCGGGGATGGTGTAGGTCATGGTGAAGCGCTGCTCCTGGCCTGGCTGCAGCACCATGGAGCTTGGTTCGAAGGTCGCCCACTGGGTTGTGGCACTTGGCTGTGAGCTGTCTACGCTCTCTTGGCCGTTTGTGAATTGCTTGTCATATAGATAGAGGTTTATCTCCTGAGCAATTTCTGATCTCGAGGTGATTACAAAGCTTCTGGTCTTTTGCTCTCCTGGCTCTATGCCGTACCAGAGCCGATTTCCCATGTAGAGCTCGGTGGCCTCCGGGTCGTTTTCGATTCTCACACCCAGCCCGAGTGAATCATCGGCAGTTGCCAGCTGGGGGATGGCAAAGCTCAGTAGCAGTGCCAAAAGCACCGCTACTGAGCTCGCCGTTTTCCTCATGTTGCTATTAGCTGCCTGAGGTTGACAGGGTTGTGGTTACGGTTGGTCCGGTCCAGGTGTAGGTGGCACCAGGCGAAGCTGGCTTCACTCCGGCACCTGCTGCCGGAATCGTTACCGATGCCGCCATTGCCGTGGTCTTGCACCTGTCACCAGCATCGGTTGCTACCGGAGAGGTGACGCTAACCAGTGGCAGATCCATTGCGGTGACGCTGAGCACTGGCGTTGAGCCGTCGTCATAGAAGCCTGGGCTCGCAACATTCCAGCCATCCGTTGAGCACTGGGCATCAGCGGTGAGCGTGATGGCGAAGGTGTCATCAGCGGCGTCCGCCGTGAAGTCCAGTGTGTTGTCATCGGTGCCGCCGTAGGTGGCGTCAAAGATGGTGTCGGTCACGCTCATTGTGACTACTGGCCTAACCACGTTTCCGTAGAAGGTGCACTCTGAGTTGGTGGTTGCAGACCCAACGTTTACGTTTCCGGAGCTGTAGACGTTTAGGTTGCTAGCAAGTGTCGCACTGAGCTCTAGAGCCTCACCGGTGTATTCGATTAGGTCAGGTCCAGCGCCATCAACACCTGGCAGCATTACAAAGTCGGCAGGTGCTCCCAGCATGTACCAGGTGCACTCCTCCTCTGTCACTACGGTTGAGGTGGTCGTCGCAGCTGGCTGTGTGTCGCTCTCCGTAATCGGATCACCGCTAGCCGCTGGCGCCCATGCCAACGCAGCAATCAGTCCCGGGGCACTGAGTGTTATCAGTGCTGCTCCGAGAGCCTTTCTCTTATTCATTAGTTCCCCTTTAGCTAAGGTTCGCCCGCTGGGGAGATCCCAGTGGGTCATAGTTCAAGGTAGGAAGGGGTTTGCTTATCTACCACCGAGAAAGCTAGGGATTCCCCCACATGTGTCTTTTTCAGACAAAATTGCACGCCATTTGGCTGCAGGGATATCCCTAGGTGGGCGCGTATTTACTGGCCGTGCCGGATGCAAGGAGTTTGCAAGGGTGGCAATAACGGCCAAAAGTCTAGGGATAACCCTCAACCCAGAAGCTTGGTCGCCAACAGGCTTTGGTCTATTTTTGAAACTACCAATCACAGAAGGGTTGGCTGCGATGGAGCTATCCATAGGGCTGCTTGAGGATGATGCGCTGACGCGGGTTGCAATCGCAGAATCCCTCAAGAGCCGCGGCTACCGGGTTGGAATCAGCGCATCTAGTGCCAGTGAATTCATCGACTCCTTTGGCAAGGTGCCGCTAGATGCCGTTCTGCTGGATCTGCACCTAGGCGATGGCCCCACCGGGCTAGACGTTGGCAACTTCTTGCGCTCAAAGAGCTCGATCCTCGGAATTGTTTTCCTCACTTCTTTTGAAGACCCCAGACTGCTCAACTCCGGAATTCGCGACTTCCCGATTGGCTCTCGCTACCTGACCAAGAAGTCCATAGGCAATTTGGACGCGCTCGATGAAGAGATTCGCTCCTCTATTAAGCGTGCCAAGAAGAATGCAGTGCTGGGTGAGAGCACCCTTATGAAACTAACGGACTCGCAGATTGAAACTCTGAGGCTAGTTGCCGAGGGGCTCTCCAATTCCGAGATTGCCAAGGCCAGGTTTGTGACCGAGAAGACGGTCGAGTCGACTATCGCCAGAATCACCAAGGCGCTGGAACTTGATGCTTCACCTGGCCGAAATGCACGCGTGCACATGGCGCAGGTCTACTTCCGATCCCGAGGAGTTGAGGTAACGACGCATGGTTCGTGAACGCCTCCGAAAAGCGTTCACTGCCAGAACTGCTGCACGCGATCCCTTTCACTTTTGGCTCTACATCTCTGTTGACCCGGTTGTCATAATCGCGGACATTGCCGCTGCCGATCGAAACCTGGAGAGCCAGATAGCTTTCACCTCGGCGCAGCTTGCTGGCTTTGCGGTTGGCTGGGCCTGGTTTTTCCTGGCGAAGTGGCTGATTCGAAGGGCCGGCTGGGGTGACCATCCGCTGTGGTGGTTAGTGATCTTGTTTGGGATGAGCGTTACTTTCATCACCGATCAGATGGTGGGGGTAATCCGATTTGGCCCATCCTCGCTATTCACCTTCCATCAGTCCCTGTATCTCGCCATTGTCGTTGGCGGTCTGCTAGCGATTGGCGTTGCCCTGCTGCTGGGTGCTGCGACTAAATATGACCAGCTGCGGGAGAGCCTGATTGCTGAGCGCACCAAGAAGGCCCAAACCGAATCGGAGTCGCTGCCAGAGGTGCAGAAGTTCTTGGATTTGGCAACTGAGTCTCTGGAGCGAACCAAGAACCTAGACCCCAAAGAAATCGCCAAGGAAATCCGAGACTTGGTGGACCGGCACCTAAGGCCAATCTCGCATTCAATCTGGCAGGCCGAAGCTAAGAAGTTGAGGAGATTCTCTTTTGACTTGCTGCTGCGCAGACTGATGCAAAAACCCATTGGCCTTCCTCTTATTCCAGCGGGGTTTGTCACCCTGGTCGCAAACCGCTACTACGTAGCAGAGTTTGGATTTTTTGAAGGCTGGCTCAGGCTTTCGATGATTTTTGGTCTTGTGTGGTTGGTGCCTACAGTGCATGCAAATCTGCTGAGGCGCTTCGAAGGCATGTCAAAACTGGGGGTGCTGCAGTTCCCTCTCTCGATTTTGCTATCGGCTTTGGCCGCCTACCTGATACCTGTGCAGCTCCTTGGTCTTCCAGATGGCATGCGGCCGGTGAGCTACCTAATCACCAGCGCACTGGCGATTGGTTTGCCCGCCATCGTTTCCTCGGTGATTGCCGAGACTACGGATCTCTTGAGTGACCAGCGCAACCTTCTAATGGAGGAGACTGGCTTGGGGATGGACTCTGCGGCCGACCTGGCTCTGGCTGCGTCGCGAGCTCGTGACACCGCGAACTACCTTCACGGCACGACCCAAAATCGTTTGTTAGCGGCCGCCCTCATGCTGGAAGATGCGCGAGATGGCAAGGTAGTTGCCTCGCAACTCGAAGCGGTGGCACAAACTCTGCAGGACGTCAAGAAGTTCCCAACAGATTCTGGCGACCTATTGGCTCAGCTAACTAACTTGCAGAAAAGCTGGCAGGGAATGCTCGACGTCACATTTCAGATTGACTCGGAGCTCACGATAGATCGCGCACATTCAGAACTCGCAGCCCTATGCGCCAGGGAGGCGGCGAGCAACGCATTCAGACATGGGCATGCGAAGAATCTAAGAATCTCGATATCTCAATCGGAATCCGGCATTCATCTTGTTGCAGAAGATGACGGGATTGGACCAAGGTCCCCCAGAGCTGGATTGGGTTCAAAGCTTTTCGATTCGGCAGGTCGCTGGCAGCTGTCAGTGATGGAAGAAGGAGGCGCGCGCCTCACCGTAAAACTCCAGTGAACAGAAGATCCTGCTACCAGGTGCGGCTAGCCCTTGGGGACGTAGGTGGCAAACCAGATTCTTTGGCCATCCTGTTTGATTTCAAACCGGTTCTTGCCCGGCTCTAGGTCCACGGTTCTGACTAGGTAGCTGGCTCCGTTTGCAGAGTTCAACTTTGGGTCAGTTTCATCAACTGCATTCACCCAGGCAATCTCTTCGCCATTTACCAGGAACTGGATTTTTCCTTCTCCCATGGGATTCTTGGCATGCATCTTTACCTTGTTGCCTGATTGCAGCTTGGTCCAGACCTTGAAGAACTCCTCGGAGACAATGGTTGCGGTTCTTGTGACTCGCACTGCGTCCTGGATGGTGATCTTGCCAAAGCTCGAGGTCATGTCGATGTCGTGCGTGCCGATCTCGAGCTCTGTTGGCACGGTCAAAGTTAGTGAAGAAGGTGTGGTCGAGAACTCAGCATCGATCTTGCCGACTTCGACATCGGACACCGTCTCAAGCTTGTCACCCTTGATGGTGACGTCGTCACCAGCACCTGCGGAAATTGAGCCAGATGAAAGCAATAGGACTGGACCCGAGTAAGGAGGCGGCGGCGCCTGGGGAGAGTTGGCTGCAACATATTCAACGGTCGCCGTTGCAACGCACTCTGAAGAGGTTTGGTGGCAAGAAGTGACAAGGATGTGAGTGCCAGCCATTGCGACCCATGGCACGCGGCCATTTTGACCGATCAGAAATGAAGTCTCTACATCGGTTGCTGCAGTGTTGTCTGATGGGTTATTGGAGTTGAAAATTGGACCGCAACCATTGAAGCTCAGGCCAGCAGTCGGCGTGCTGATAGCGGTTTGTCTCTCCTGTTGGCATGCGAAGGTGGTGAGCACGCTCAGTCCGCTGCTCCATGTGGCGTTTGTGGCAGTGATTTGAGATCCCGTGAGGGTCAGTGTTGGCTGGTTGCTCACTGTTGGAGTCGCACCCGGGTAGACGTATTGATGGGTTGCAGTAATAGCCACGTAGTCACCCGTTGAGTAGGCACCGTCGTCAACGACATTTAGCAGCTGCGCGAAGCCGATGTGGACATAACCTGCCGCGTGGATGCCTGTGTAGGTAATTGAGCAGATTAGGGAGCAGGATCCTGGCATGCCGTCCGCTCCGGTGAACATCATCCCGACATTTGCCATCACCATGGTGGTGGTAGCAAATCCAGTGCAGTCATTTGTTCCGATAAAGAATCTGGCAACATCTCTTGCCGCCATCTCGACGGCGCCGTTCACAGGGTAAACACCAGTGGTGGCAATTGCCTGCTTGCAGGCATAGTAAAGGCCATAGGAGGTTTCCGAAGTACCAACCGCGATATTGCCGTCGTTGTTGAATGTCCAATCGGTGAATCCGAAGCGTTCCGACTGCTAGCTAAATGTGATTATGTCGTTCTGGGCGTAATTGACCGAGTAATTTCCTGAGTCAAGCGTTGGTGCAGTGGCGAAGGCTGGTGTTGCACTCACGGCAAAAAGGAAACTAGGGCAACGAAGAAGCCGCTTATTCTCTTCAACAGGTCTCCTCAAATAAATGGCTAACGACATTCGAGACTAGCAAAGCAAGAGATGGGAGGCTGACTCTCTACTTAGAAACCTGCAAGCTAGCCCTGATCGGCTTGCCGTTTCCATCTACCGTTAGCTGCACCTTCGCTGCAGCCTCGGCCAGTGGCGAGTTGTCAAAGACTCGGCCCTGGTCGTCTACTACGTAGAAGTTAGAGCCCTGATAGCCGAGGATGAGGCCAAGGTTAGAAACCGAAGAGTTTCTAGCAATTGCGTAGTAGCGCTCCCCCTCGATCCACATCTGGAACATTGCGTTCTCGATTCTCAGGGTGTCTGGGTTGATATAGACGAAGGCTGAGATTCCGGTGCCGCCGAAGATCTCGATGCTCTCGCCCTGGAAGAAGTCGGAGAACGATGCTGCTCGAGATGCGGTGTAGAAACCGGCCTGGGAAACATTGGTTGCCAGGATCTGCTCAAAGTCAGACTCTGAAAATGTTGGCAGCTGCGTCACCTCAGGGGTTGGCTCTGGCTCGCTAGGGGTGATGACAACTGCAGGTGCTGCAACAATGCCTGCCTGCTGCGGCTCTGCAACAACCACCTGAACCTCAGGTTCTGCTGCCGGCTCCGCCACTGCCTCGGTGACTGGCTCGGTGACTGGCTCGGCAGGAGAAGTGATGGTCTGTGAAGGCTCATTCTCTGTTGGCTGGTTCTCTGGCTGAGCCTCAGCAGACTGCTCAGGAGTCTGGGTCGCTGATTGAGTTGCTGCAGGCTCTGCGATGTTGGCCTCAGGTGAGAGGCCACCGATGTTTGGCAGGACGCCAATCGAGACTGCAAGAACTAGCAGGAACGCACCGGCCGCGGTGATGTACTTGCCGCTCTCGCGAGCGGCCTTTCGAGCTGCAATTGAAAGCACCTCTGACATGGACTTGCCGGCAATTTCTGCCTCGCCAACCAGGGCCTTCTTGAAGCTTGCACGCGCACGGAACAAAAGCTGACGCAGCGCGTTCTCGGAAAGGCCCATTTGAGCCGCGACAACCTCTTGGCTCTTCTCTTCGTACATGGTGGCAATCAGAGCCTCGCGGTGGCGCGGCTGCAGCTTGGCCATGGCAAGCGCCACGATAGCCGCATCGTCGGCTCGCTCTAGGTCTTCAGACAGCTCAGCGTCTTTTGCTGCCATTTCTGGAACATCATCGATGGGTGCGATGGAAGCTCGTGAGTTGGCACGGATAACATCCAGTGCCAGCAGCCTGGTCTTCCACTTCAAAAACTTAAGCACACCTACTTCGGAGTCCAGCTCCGGCAGGGTGGTCATCAAATACAGGAATGCATCCTGAACCACTTCCTCAACCTGCGATGGGTTCACCAAGAACCTTCTGGCGTGGCGCTCCAGGTGAGGGCGGAAGCGAACATAGATGGATGCAAAGTCAGCAGCCGTCCAGTCTTTGAGCTTTGCTGGCTTTAGGTGGTCGGCTAGGTGCTCTTTAAATTCAGGTAGGCCAAACTCCTCGTCAGACTCTTCGTCCAACAGGTTCTCTAGAGGATCTTCGTTGAAGTCCTCTGGTTTGTTTGTCTCTGCCATACCTTTACCAATATACGCAGGCTGTCAATAGTTATTACGGGCGAAAACCTTCTGAGCGGCCGAGCTGGGGATAACCCAAAACAAGAATCACGCATTGCCAGTTAGCTGGCCAGGTGATTTGCACATGTGGTGGTATAAAAGTCTTGACTTTTATAAGTCAGGAGTGTTGACTCTAATGTGGGAGATAAGGGTCCACGCTGAAGTGAGAGATTGGCTTCTAAACCTGGACAAACCCTGCAGGGAGGAGTGCGACAAAGTGCTTCTTCTACTGGGGCAACACGGTCCTAGATTGGGAAGACCTGCGGCCGACCACATCAAGGGCTCGGTGCTAGGGAACCTAAAGGAGCTAAGAGCAAACTGCTCCAAGGGCAGGAAGCTAAGAATGCTATTCGCATTCGATCCTCATAGACGGGCAATCGTTTTGGTTGCGGGAGATAAGAAAGGTGAGTGGAACAGTTGGTATCCAAGACAAATCCGACTGGCAGAGCAGAGGTATCTGGAGCACCTGATAGAACCTGGCACAACTGGCCAGACGACTTTCCCGGCACCAGAGAGTACCTAGCCACCGAAGAGGCGAAGGCGAGTGTTCGGCAGCTGGCTCTACAGCATCAGATCTTTAGGCTTCGCTTGGTTCGAAAAAAGCTCGGGATCACTCAGGTTGAGCTTGCTAAGCGAATGGGGGTCTCCCAGATTCGAATCTCTCAGATTGAAAACGGAAAGCTGGAGAGTTTTGAGCTTGCCACCCTAATCCGGTACATCGAGGCTCTAGGGGCCAAGCTCAGTATGCGGGTGGAACTTGAGGGCAAGCAGCTGGAGCTGTTGAACATAACCGATGACACCTTGGCCGTTTGGGGGGACTGAAAGCTAGACTTTCTAGCTATGGCCATGAAGGTGACCGTAATCGGTCTGGGTTATTTGGGTGCTACTCACGCCGTTGCGATGGCGGAGCTTGGGCACGAGGTTGTCGGCATCGAGGCAGATCCCAATCGTCTTTCGGCCCTGCAAGATGGCAAGCTCCCGTTTCACGAGCCCGGCCTTGACGAGGCGCTCACCAGAACCCTTGCCACCGGCAGGATTACTTTTCAGGCCGCGCACGGCGAAAACACCCGAGATGCCGACGTGCACTTTTTGTGTGTTGGAACCCCGCAGCTGGCAGGTTCTTATGCCGCTGACACTTCTTATTTGCACTCTGCCGCAGAGGCTCTTGCTCCCTATCTGTCATCGACTGCCGTTGTTGCCGGCAAGTCGACCGTGCCGGTTGGCACCGCCAAGTTGCTCAAAGAAAAGCTGAGTGCGCTGGCTGGCTCTGATGCCAGGCTGTGCTGGAACCCAGAGTTTTTGCGTGAGGGGACGGCCCTCGAGGACTCTCTTCGCCCAGACCGTATTGTGATTGGCGTTGAAGAGGGCGATGCTCATAGTGAGCAGGTAATGCGAAATGTCTATGAGCCAATCATGAACGGTGACTCTGGCTCACCTGCCGGACAGACTCCGTTCTTAGTTGTCGATGTGGCAACCAGCGAGCTCGTGAAGGTTGCGGCCAACAGCTTCCTTGCTACCAAGAGGCCGCTGGCGCTGATGCGGTGGCACTGGCCGAGGCCATCGGCATGGATGCCCGCATTGGAAAGCTGTTTTTGAGAAATGGCATTGGCTTTGGTGGTGGCTGTCTGCCCAAGGACATCCGCGCCTTCATGGCCAGGGCCGATGAGCTCGGCGTTGGCCAGGCAGTTGACTTCCTCGCCGATGTTGATGCGGTGAACCTGCGCCGGCGCGACAGGGTCATCGAGCTTGCAAAACGCGAACTTGGCGATCTTTCAGGCAAGCGCATT
>JALQVB010000038.1 GCA_023260495.1 Aquiluna sp. | reverse complement strand
ACGTGGTTTCGGTGCTGGTGACGGCAGGCGCATTCGCCATCGTCACCGGCATCGTGACACGTAGGAATGTTCTTGCAAAGGAACTGGCGCTGTCGGTGGCCTCGGTCTTCTTGACCATTCCATCGCTCGCACTCTTTGTAATTTTTATCCCGCTGGTGGGATTGGGCTTTGCCCCTTCTTTCATCGCACTGTTTTTGTATTCGCTGCTGCCAATCTTGCGCAACACCATCACCGGCCTTGATGGCATCGACCCCGGTGTTCTCGAGAGCGCGAAGGGCATGGGGCTGAACCCTGCCCAGGTATTGCTAAAGGTTCAGCTGCCGCTGGCCTGGCCGGTGATCTTGGCCGGCATTCGCGTTTCCTCGATGCTGATTGTGGGCATTGCGGCCATTGCCACCCTGGTTGCCGGTGGCGGCCTGGGGGACTTTATTAAGAGCGGCCTGGCGAGACTGCCGCTACCGAACTCGCTTGAGGCGATCTGGCTCGGCACCATTCTGTGTCTGTTGCTGGCGCTGGTAATTGATTTGATTTTGCAGGCACTTCGCGTTGCCACTATCTCGAAGGGAATCCGATGAGTGAACCGTTGATTCGGCTGGAAGGCGTCGTAAAGAGCTACACCAATGGCGCCCCCGCTGCCGTGAGGAATCTCAATCTTGAGGTTGAGCGTGGCGAGGTGCTGGTGCTGGTTGGCCCATCGGGCTGTGGCAAGAGCACGACCTTGCGCCTTATTAACCGTCTCATTGAACCGACCTCCGGTCGCATCATTCTCGACGGCGAGGATGTCACCGATGTTGACCCATCGCAGCTGCGTCGCAAGATTGGCTATGTGATTCAGCAGGTGGGCCTGTTCCCGCACCGCACCATCGCGGAGAACATCGCCACCGTGCCAAAGCTGCTCGGTTGGGACAAAGACAAGATTGAGGCCCGCATCGACGAGATGCTGGAGCTGGTGTCCATGGATCCCGAGACCTATCGTGATCGCTACCCAAAGGAGCTTTCCGGCGGCCAGGCTCAGCGCGTTGGTGTGGCCAGGGCGCTGGCTGCAGACCCAGATGTGCTACTGATGGACGAACCATTTGGCGCCATTGACCCAATTACCCGCGACCGACTACAAAACGAGTTCCTGCGCCTGCAGCAGGAGCTAAAGAAAACCATTGTTTTTGTGACTCACGATATTGATGAGGCCATCAAGATGGGAAACCGCATCGCCATCTTGCGCGAGGGTAGCGAGATTGCTCAGCTAGACACCCCAGAGGCGATTCTTTCCAACCCTGCCGACGAGTTTGTGGAGAGCTTCCTGGGCTCCGGCGCGATCCTGAAGGGTTTGACTCTGAAGAAGGTGCGCGACATCGATCTGCACCAGGTGCCGATTCTGCGGGCACCGGTGGGCCGAGCGGAGGCGCTGAAGGAGCTGCACGAGTCCGTGGACCAGGTTGCACTGCTGCTAGACGATAAAGACAAGCCAATTCGTTGGATTGACGAGAAGGCGCTGAACCGCACCAGCCAGCCAATTGAAAAGGCTGGACGTCCAGTGACGGTGGATCTGCAGCCGGAAGATACTCTGCAGGACGCCCTCACCACGATGCTGCAGTCATCGGTGGGAATGGCCGCGGTGACAGATAGCAAGGGTAAATACCTGGGCTGCTGCACGATTGAATCACTTGCCAAGTTGATCATGAGCGAGGGATAAGAACCTTGTCAGTTGTAGCGCCGAACATCAGAGCTCGAACACCGCTTAGCGAGCGGCTCGATCTCATCGTTTCGCCTGTCTTCGCCATCATCCTGGCCGTCATTGGCATCGCGGTTTGGCAGTACTCAGACATCGATGAGACCACCCGGGCAATACTTGCCCCGGAGAAGATTCAGCGCCAGCTGTTTGAGACGATCCTGCTCGGATTTTCCTCCTCGCTGCTGGTGATCATCATCGCCATACCGCTAGGTATTTTGGTGACTCGAAAGGGATTCCCGCGGCTTAAGAATTTCCTGGTTGACACTCTCGGTTTGGCCCAGGCGCTGCCGGCCTATGGGCTGATTGTGATCTTCTTCTCATTTATGGGAGCCGGAATCAACACCGTAATCTTGGCCCTTGCCACCTTCTCGCTGCTGCCGGTGCTTCGGAACACGATTGTTGGCCTTGAGCAGGTGGACAAGAGTGTCATTGACGCTGGTCGAGGCATGGGCTACACCACCCGCCAGATTCTGCTCCACATCGAGCTGCCACTTTCGGTTGAGGTGATCATCGCTGGAATCCGAACCGCAATCGTGATCAACGTTGGTATGTCGGCGCTCGCCTTCTTGGTGGGTGGCGGTGGATTGGGCGAGACCATCAACTCTGGCCTCAAGCTGGACCGTGGTCCTGCGATTTTGATTGGCGCCGTGATGGTTGCCATCCTGGCGCTCGTCTTTGACTTCCTCAGCGCCCTCGCTCAGAAATACCTGAAGCCCAAAGGGCTCTAGGCCTGCAGCTTCTCCTTGGTGTTTCCGGCCAGGGCGATGATTACCGGGGCAAGAACCGCCACCAACAGCATCACCATCATCCAGATTGGTGTCGCCACAATTGACTGCTGACCAAGAGCCTGGGCAGTTAGTAGAGCTATCGCAATCAGATAGCCGATGCCAAATAGGTCAACAGATAGCTTCGATGCGCGGTTTCTCAAGGCTAGAGCAAAGAGCGGCAGAGCTTGAAGAGCGTGCAAACCGAAGAAGTGCGGAATCCGCAGGTCACCGGCGATCGTTGACCAGCCAAATAGTGGCAGACCAGGTCCGCCGTCAGCGGCTCCTACGGTGTGGGCTCCTGCGATGCCCTGGAAATCTGCTAGCTGATCCGATGTCGGGCCGGTCATCAAGAACGCGACCCCCATGCCAATGATTGAAATACCCATGCCCCAGACCATGGAGCGCTTCAGAATCCCCTGATCACTGCCGTAGCGCAGATACATAAGAGTCAAAATCATTGTGGCAACCCAGACCGCGGTTATGAACCCGGCCATCGCCGTCCATACCGAAATGGCCAAGGGGTTGCTCACATTGAAATGACTCGTAGTTTCACTGGCTGCGGCCCATGTGATTAGCACCAGCTCAACTGTCAGCGAGCCAACTATTACAATGCTGGAAATTTGAACCAGCTTTTGACGCTTCTCAATCTTGGGAATCACATAGGCCAGCGTGAGCGACATCAGGGTTGCCGATACGAAGAACTTGAATGGCTTCATCCAAAGCGGAACGCCAAGGATTTCTCTTGGATCGGCAAACACCAGCACGGCTGTGATGGCTGCAGCCACAAGATTCAAGACTGCGAAGGAAAGCTGCAGCTTATCTAGCCGGCTCAGCATGCTAGTTACTCGACGTCACGTCTCAGGCTGGTTGCGATGGCTGTTGCGGCGAAAACCACACCATAGCCGAGCAGCACCAAGGTTGCCGACAGTGCTGGCAGGTAGTTTGAGGTGTCGAATCCCAACTCAGGTGAGTTGATGTCCAGCGCCATCATGCCTGTGATAAGTCCAGAGGGCAGGAACTTGCCGGCATCTGGCCAGAGCAGCAGCAAGATTGGGTCGATCACGAACAGGTAGATCAGCGCGCCCACTATTGCGAGCATCTGGTTTCGAATCAAGGTTCCCAGTGCCACTCCAATGATTCCCAGAACCGCTCCAGACACCACTGCGGCAACCATCGTGTTGAGAAAAATCTCAGAGCTTGGCTCAGCCGCATCCGGATAGAAGCTCATCCCAACAAGTCCGGCAATAATGCCGGCTCCGGTCGAAATGACCATAACCAGAATTCCAGCGATTGCGGCCATACCCAGCTTGTTAGCCAGCACGGTGCCGCGCTTTGGAGCCGTGAGGAAGGTGGCTACAGCGGTGCCGTGACGGAACTCGCCGGCCATCAACATGATGCCAATGATGATGGCAAAGATGTAGCCAGAAATCGCATTGGCGTAGACAGAGTCAACTGCCTGCTGCTGGTCTAGGCCAAAGCCGAAGGTTTCTCGGGAGTTCTCCAAAATTAGTGGCGTAACACCGGTTCCAAGGGCTGAGAGCAGCACTGCAGCAATCAAAAGGCCCCAGTGGGCGCGAACATAGATTAGCTTGCGCCATTCGCTTTTGAGCAGGCTCATGACAGTGCACCTCCGGTCAGCTTCAAGAAGGCTTCTTCTAGGGTGTCGCCACCCATCACCTGTTCCTTTGGACCCTCGGCAATCAGCCTGCCCTTGTTGATAATCAGCACGTCGTCGACGGTGTTCTGCATCTCTGCAAGCTGATGGGAGGAGACCAGGATGGTTCTTCCTCCAGAAGCCAGCGACCTAAGGAATTTCCTCAGCCAAGCGATTCCTGCCGGATCGAGTCCGTTTGCCGGCTCGTCCAGTATCAAAACCTCAGGGTCTCCGAGGATTGCTCCTGCAAGCGCTAATCGCTGTTTCATGCCCAGAGAGTACTTCTTCATCTTGCGGTCGGCGGCCTCTGTCAACTCAACCATCTGCAACACCTCATCTACCCGAGCATCCGGAATGCCAGCGGCAGCAGCTACCACCTTGAGGTTTGCCTTGCCACTGAGGGCTCCGTGGAATCCGCGGGAATCCAGCACGGTGCCGACCCGGGAGAGCGGGTTGTCCAGGTCTCGGTATTTCTTGCCAAAGATCTCGGCGCTTCCACTGGAGGGGTCGGCCAAGCCGACCAGGCAGCGTAGTGTTGTGGATTTACCAGCGCCATTCGGCCCTAAGAATCCGGTGATTCTTCCCTGTTGAACCTCGGCGCTGAGGTGGTCGACGGCATTGAACTTGCCGTAGCTCTTGACCAGGTCGCCGAATGCAATTGCGATAGTCATGGTCCTCTTTCCTATGCCCATTCAGCCTAGCCAGCTTTTTGGGCTTCATGGCGTGGCACAATGGAGCAATGACTTCTCCAACTTCAGTAGCTACCATGCACACCAACCACGGCGACATCAAGGTCAACCTCTTTGGCCTGCACGCCCCACAGACAGTTGAAAACTTCGAGGGCCTAGCAATGGGCGCCATCGAGTGGCGCGACCCTCGCACCGGCGAGATGAAGAACGGCCCGTTGTATGAGAACGTAATCTTCCACCGCGTCATCGCTGGCTTCATGATCCAGGGCGGCGACCCAACCGGCACCGGCATGGGCGGCCCTGGTTACCAGTTCAAGGACGAGATTCACCCGGAGCTGACCTTCGCCGAGCCATACAAGCTAGCAATGGCAAACGCTGGTCCTGGCACCAACGGCAGCCAGTTCTTCATCACTGTCGCACCAACCACCTGGTTGGCCGGCCGCCACACAATCTTCGGTGAGGTTGTGGATGAGGACAGCCGCAAGGTTGTGGATGCAATTGCTGCTGTGCCAACTGGCGGTCAGGACCGCCCAGTTGAGGACGTAGTAATTAAGTCCATCTCCATCGAAACTCTGTAGTGGCAAACAGGCTAGCCAGAGCCTCACAGGCGCCGATCACGTCGGCGCTACTAATTGTGAACGTTCTGATCTGGCTGGGGCAGATTTCTCCGCTCGGGTATTTATTCACCAACCAGTTCTTCTTTGCGCCGTTGTTGGCGATTGTGGAGCCGTGGCGAATGCTCACCAGTGGTTTTGTGCACGACTGGTCCGGCCCGATGCACATCCTGTTCAACTCCTACGCCATCTGGATATTTGGCCGTGCTCTCGAGCCGCTACTGGGACGCTGGCGCTTCTTGGCCCTCTATCTGACATCAATAGTTGGCGGGTCGGTTGCGGTGTTGTGGCTATCGAACCCGCAGGTTCCCGTCGTCGGGGCATCGGGGGCCCTGTTTGGCCTGATGGGCGCCTACTTCGTCGTCATTAGGTCTTTGGGTGGCAATGCCTCGCAGTTGTTTATTTTGATTGCGATTAACTTTGGTCTTGGCCTGTTCTTGCCCGGCATCTCTTGGGAGGGCCACCTCGGTGGACTGCTCACTGGCCTTGCCATTGCCGGAATCTACTCAAAGACCAGAAGGCCGAACCAGAAAGTGGCGCAGCTAGTTGGCCTGATTCTGGTTTGGGCTGTGATTGTGGTGCTGACCCAGATGCGGGTCGCAGCGTTCTTCTAAATTATTTCCACTTGGTGGTCATGGAGAAGCCGATCATGGCAATTCCAAAACCAACCAGGATGTTCCAGTTACCCAGGTCGATAGGTGTGGCAACACCCAGTGGGTAGCGGGCCGAGGAGATGTAGAAGGTAAGAATCCAGATCAGGCCGGCGAGCATGAAGCCAAACATGGTGGCCTTGTACCAGCGCGGGTTCTCTTCCTCCTCGCCGACGATTTGAGGCTTAATCGGCTTGGAGCTCTTCTTCTTGTTGTCAGATCTTGATTCAGACATGGCTAGAAGTTTATTACCTTCATTCCAGCTTGGAGAAGCGAATAGGCTAATCGCACCATGGTAAAGATTTTGGTGCTCGATAACTACGACTCGTTCGTCTACACCCTGAACGGCTACTTGCGTCAGCTGGGTGCCGAAACAGAAGTCATTAGAAACGATGCCGTCAGTGAGGCAGAGCTCCCTGAGCTACTGAGCAAATTCGATGCCGTGCTGATCTCACCGGGACCAGGCAACCCCTCTCAGGCAGGGCTTTCGGTGCCGACAGTCAAATATGCGCTTGAGGCTGACTACCCGGTATTCGGAGTGTGTCTTGGACACCAGTCGATCGCAGAAGCCATGGGTGCCACGGTGCAGAGTGCGCCCGAGCTGATGCATGGCAAGACCTCGAAAGTGAACCACTCGGGCAGTCCAATATTCGAAGGTCTGCCGCAGGGCTTCACCGCTACCAGGTATCACTCGCTGGCGGTGGTGCGGGAAACCGTGCCCGAGGATCTGCAGATCACCGGCGAAACCGAGAGCGGGGTCATCATGAGCCTGCAGCACAAGTCCAAGCCAATCTTTGGTGTGCAGTTCCACCCGGAATCGGTGATGACCGAGGGTGGCTACATGATGCTTGCCAATTGGCTGGAGTCCCTAGGCCTCAGCGGCGCTCGTGAAAAGGCAGCGAAGCTAAGCCCGAGAATCTCTAACTAAGCCCCTGGGTCAACAGTTGGGGTTGGCGTTGGCTCTGGGCTGGTGATTGGATCTGGCGCCGGAGCGGGCTCCGCGCCACCGATGCACTCTACGTAAAGAATCATGTTCTGACGCTGCGGCGCTTCACCGGGAAGAATCGACTGCTCAATTACCACGTTGCCCGGGGTTCCGGTGCAGAGATCGGCATCCAGTACCTCAACCGAGACGGTGTAGCCGATTTGTGGATCCGTCAGGATTCCGCGGGCATCCAAGACAGGCAGCAACCGGACGTCCGGCACCTGCACCGTGCCATCAGAAAGGATTAGGTTGATCACGCTGCCCAGTGGCAGTCGGGAGTTCGTCACCGGGTCAGATGCGATTACATAACCCTCAGGGACGGTGGGGGAACCCACCACCTCTATGGTTCCGATGGTCAAACCTTGGGCCTCTATCAAGGCAACTGCATCGGCTTCGGCGGCGCCAACAACGTTTGGCACCAGCACCTCGGTGGCACCTGATGAGACATAAAGGGTGATTGGGGTGTTAGCCAGCACCTCGGTGCCAGCCTCTGGCTCCTGGCGGATCACTACTCCCTCTGGCACAGTGTCGCTCTTTTCATAGACGCGCAATACCACCAGGTCCAGTCCACCAAGGGTGCTCTGGGCATCGTCGTAGAGCGAACCGACAACATTGGCAACCTGAATACCGGAACCGGTCGGCTCGGTGGTTGGCGTTGATCCCAAGTTCATGATCCAAAACAGCATGCCGATCAGAATTACCACGACACCGGTTCCCAGTCCCCACAGCACTCCGGCGCCGACCTTGTTGTTCACGGTCTTGATCTTGGTGCTCGGTGCGGTTTCGAAACCCTCGAGCAGCGAGGTTGGCAGACCATCGGCCTCGCTCAGCACTTCGGTCTTGTCGATGTCAATCGGCTTCATTTCGCTTACCGGCTTTGGCTGCTCCATGGTCATAGGGGTGCCAGCCAGAGCGGCTTGCAGATTCTCGCGGAATTCCTCGGCGCTCTGGAAGCGCTCGTCGCGATCCTTGGCCATTGAGCGCATCACAACGGCATCCATCTCGGGCGTAACCGCTGGGTTGAACTGGCTTGGCGGTTGGGCGGTCTCGCTCACGTGCTGATAGGCAACCGAAACGGCACTCTCGCCCTTGAACGGTGGCCTACCGGCCAAAAGCTCATAGAGGATAACGCCGGTGGAGTAGAGGTCAGTTCTGGCATCCACCGCATCGCCTCTAGCCTGCTCCGGGGAGAAGTACTGGGCGGTGCCGACAATGCCGGCCGTTGCTGCCTGAGTCGCGGAGTTATCGGAGACGGCCCGGGCAATGCCGAAATCCATCACCTTCACCGAGTCGTTTTCACCAACCATGACGTTTGCCGGCTTGATGTCGCGGTGAATAACTCCGGCTCGGTGGGAAACCTCGAGGGCAGCCAGAATGCCACTGATGAACTTAACGGCCCGCGTAACCTCAACAGCACCCTCCTGGGTGAGTTCGCGCAGCAGCCTGCCACGGACCAGCTCCATGACGATAAATGGAGTTTTTACGACGTTGCCGTTGGCGTCGTTCGTCTCCTCTTCGCCAGCATCGTAGATTCTCACGATGCTGGGGTGCGCCATGCGCGCTGAGGCCTGGGCCTCCTGGCGGAACTTAGCCTCGAAGCTGGCGTCGTTGGCAAGGTCTGATTTCAGCAGCTTGATTGCTACGGTGCGACCCAGCCGAGTGTCGTAGCCCTCGTAGACCTCGGCCATACCCCCGCGGCCGACGAGCTGACCGATGCGGTAACGCCCGGCAATCAGTCTTTCGTTTTCGTTCAACACTGCTCTTTCTACTGGGACAAATTCTAGTTTTTGAGTTGTAAGGCTTCGTTCACGACTCGGTTACAGTCTGATTACCTTTACCCCGAACTGGTGGACTCTGTGGGAGTCGGAGTGGGGCTGTCGGTAACAGCTGGATCGGTTGTGGCGTTTGGATCCGGGGTGGCATTCGGGTCAGCGGGAGCGTTCGGATCAACCACCGGTTCGGTTGGCTCATCACTTGGAATCTCGACTGGAATCTCGGTAAAGTCGCCAACGTAATAGGTAACGTCAATGGTGGTGCCCTGCGTTATGGACCCGGTTGGAGAAACCGCATAAACGGTTCTAACCCTGGGGTCATCTCCAGGTATCAGCTCACCGGGGATGGCGTTGACAACAAAGCCCTGCTCGGTCAAGTTTGCCGTCACCTCGGACAGGTTCACGCCAACGATGTTGGAGCGCAGAATCAGAATGTTGCGCGGCTCCTCTGTGGCAGTTGGCTCTGGTTCCGCGCTTTGCTCCGGCTCCTGTGTCTGGGTGATGG
>JALQVB010000037.1 GCA_023260495.1 Aquiluna sp. | reverse complement strand
TTTTGATTTAAAACCAAGAATCGAAAAATTAGTAGATGCGCAGAAGAAAGCAACAAGCCAATTTTTAATTGAAGCAAAAAAGAAAATTGCAGAAGGAAACGATGACCCTAAAGATGGTGGCCTTGCTTTATTTAGAGCGCATAGAGGTCTTCCAAAGAACAATGCACTCATTAAATATTTAAGTGAGCCTGGCATTCGCGTTAAATTACAAAAGGCCGAAAACTATTACCTCGCAGATCAATCTCGCGAAATGCCAATTGCCGATGAAGAACTATATTTCTATATAGACGAAAAAAATAACTCGGTAGAGCTTACCGATAAAGGGATTCAGCTCATTACAAAGGCTGGCGAAGACCAACAATTTTTTGTGTTACCTGATATTAGTTTAACGCTATCTTCTATAGACAAGTCTGACTCACTTTCTGCCGAAGAAAAACTACAGCAAAAAGAAGCCATCATTAACGATTACTCTGTAAAGGCCGATCGTATTCATACCGTTCAACAATTATTAAAAGCATACACGCTTTTTGACAAAGACATTGAGTACGTGGTAATGGATGGATCCGTTAAAATTGTTGATGAGCAAACAGGTCGTATACTTGATGGCCGTAGATATTCGGATGGCTTACACCAAGCCATTGAAGCCAAAGAAAATGTAAAAATTGAAGCGGCTACACAAACCTACGCAACGGTTACTTTGGCTAAAACTATTTTGTCCCCACCCGCCATTTTGAACTCGGCAACTAGGGCGCCGGTTCTATGCGAGCGGAAGCTGGTGCCGAAGTGGCGAGCCAGCTCATCGACCACCATGTGGCCGATGTTGTGCCGATTGTGGTAGTAGTTGGGCCCGGGGTTACCGAGCCCAACTACTAACCAAGAGTTCTTACTCAGCTGATTCGGCTGCTTCCTCAGCTGGCTCAGCAGCAGCTTCAGCAGCGGCACCTTCTTGCTCATCGGCAACTCCAGCTCGGGTCTCTACAACCGAAGCTACCAGCTCATCCGAGGCAAGCTCCATGATGACACCCTTAGGAATCTCCAGGTCAGCCACGGTGTAGTGGTGGCCGGCTGGGTTCTCCTTGGAGATGTGCAGTTCAATGAACTGCGGGATGTGGGTGGCCTCAGCCTCAACCTTCACGGTCTTGTGCTCAACATCAACCACGGTTCCACCCATTGGCTCGCCAATGACGTGAACAGGAACCTCGACGTGAACCTTCTCACCCTTCTTGACCTCGACCAAGTCGATGTGCTCGATTACCTGAGTAACCGGGTCCTTGGCTGCGCTCTTTACCAAAACCAGCTCTTCCTTGCCGGAGATGGAAAGCTCGATAAGCGCGTTCTTAACGCGCAGAGCTAGAGCAACCTCGTGGGCTGGCAAGTGGATGTGGCGGGTAGCGTTTCCGTGGCCGTAGATCACGGCTGGGGTGCGGCCGGAAGCGCGCAGCTTGCGAGCAGCGCCCTTACCGAAGCTTTCGCGGGTTTCCGCATTGATTTTTGTCTCTGACATCTTTTCCTCGCAATAGAGGGCGAGGAAACCTCGTCGATTACGGACACTTGGTGTCCCTCGCCGCTGAACGGCTAGAAGCTTAGCCCAATTACCGCAGTGCGTTCAAGCCCCAACGCAAAAACATCGCCACTGAGATCACCGAGGCACCTAGCAGCAATGAACTCAGCGGCACGCTCAGTGCAACCGCCAAGCACAGCACCAAGCCGGCAAGATTCCAAAATTTAGCGCGCGAGGTCTCAGACCTTGGCTGGCGCAGCGCCGCCAAGTTGGCAATCGCGTAGTAGAGCAAGATCGCGAATGAGGACAGTCCAATGGTGAAAACGACGCCACCGGAGAGAATGAGTAGCAGAACCAGAGAGGTGATCACGACCTCAGCGACCCAGGGTGCTCCGTTTCTCAGTTTGGTGGCGAATACCCTTGGCAGCTCCGAATCGGAGGCCATCTCCGCGGCAGTTCGGCTCATGCCAGCCAGCAGCGCGAGCAGCGAACCCAGGGCGGCCACAGCTACAAAGGGCGCAATGGATGAGGCCGGGAGTTCCGGCAGCGATACGGCAGCCAGATCGGCAAGCGGCGTCACCCCGCCGAGCGAGCCGCCCAACCTGCTGGGGAGCAGGTAGCCCAAGGCCAAGTAGATGGCTAGCACGATCGCCAGGGAGATGCCGATAGCCCTGGGCACATTTCGACCAGCGTCAGCAACCTCAGACCCAAGGGTGGCAACCCTCGCATAGCCGGCAAAGGCAAAGAAAAGAAGTGCGACCGCGCCTAGAAAATCGAGTGGAGCTGGAGTGTTGCCTGCTGGCTCACCAGCCGGCGCCAGCAAGCTGGCCAAGATCAAAATCGCCAAGAAGCTCAGTGTGATAGTTGCCAGAACCTTTGAGCCATATGCCGTGCGATTGATGCCGGCGAGGTTAATTGCCATCATCAAGATGGCCGAACCAATAGCGGTGGCAATTTCATATCCCGGCGTCACGTAGGAAGCAAAGGTTAGGGCGATGGCGGCTGCCGAGCCTATCTTTCCAATCAGAAAGCTAAGTCCAGCCAGTGCACCCCAGCCATTACCCAAGTAGTGGCGACCATAGGTATAAGCACCACCGGAGCGCTCCACCTTGGCAGCGAGCTGCGAGATTGAGGCCGCATTCAGATAGGCAATTAGCCCGGCAAGCAAGATTGCGGGCAGTAGCCAGGAGCCAGCCAATTCGAAAGCTGGACCAAACACCACAAACACGCCAGCACCAAGCATGGCGGCCAAGCCGATAAAGGTTGCGTCGAGGGTGGAGAGCTTTCTCACACCGTGATTCTAAGCGTGGCCAGGGAACAGAGAGTTAACGGAATCGTCGTAGAACACCGCAGCGATTGCCTTGGCAATAAGCGGCGCAATCGACAGCACCGTGAGCGATTCAAACTCCTTGTCCGGCGTGACCGGCAGGGTGTTCGTAACAACAACAGAGTCAATGACTGGATCGCTCAGTCGCTCCACGGCCGGGTGGGAGAAGACAGCGTGGGTGGCCGCAACGATAACTCTCGCCGCACCGTTCTGCTTTAGCGCCTTGGCGGCGGCAAGAATCGTGCCACCGGTGTCGATCATGTCGTCCACGATCAGGCAGTCCTTGCCCTTTACCTCGCCGACAATCTCATTGACCTGAACCTGGTTTGGCTTGTCCGGGTCGCGCCTCTTGTGCACGATTGCCAGTGGGGTGCCGAGTCTGTCAGCCCAAATATCGGCAACCCGTACTCGACCGGAATCCGGCGATACAACAGTTAGGTTTTCGGTGCCAAAGGTCTCAGCCACGTGGTCGGCCAGGGTAGGTAGCGCCCACAGGTGATCGACTGGGCCGTCGAAAAAACCTTGAATCTGAGGTGTGTGCAAATCGACTGACATCAGCCTGGAAGCACCAGCGGTGCGGAAGAGGTCGGTAACCAGGCGAGCAGAAATTGGCTCGCGTCCCTTGTGCTTCTTGTCCTGCCTGGCATAGGGGAAGAATGGCGCAACCACGGTGATGCGCTTGGCGCTGGCGCGCTTCATGGCGTCAACCATCAGCAGCTGCTCCATGACCCAGTGGTTGATTGGGTTCGGGTGGGCCTGAATGATGAAGGCGTCTACACCGCGAACGCTGCGCTCGTAGCGCACAAAGGTCTCACCGTTGGCAAAATCGTAGGCGGTCACCGGCACCAGCTCGGTCTGCAGAATCTCTGCCACCTCCTGAGCGAGCGACTGATGCGCGCGTCCCGAGGCAATCACCAATTGCTTGCTGGCTGGCTTCTCTATTGCCATCTAGTTCTTCTCCTCGCTTGCCGCTGCTGCCGATTTGGAATCGGGTCGATTTTGCAGGACCCAATCCGCCAAATTCTTTTGCGCTGCTGGGTTCAATGCTAGCGCCCCAGCCTCGACGTCTCGTCTGATGGTCGAACCGGCTGCCGTGTAGGCGCCAGCTCCTATGTTCACAGGTGCCACGAAGACGTTCCCGCTGCCGGTACGGGCATGCTTACCCACCGTGGAACGGTGCTTGTTGACACCGTCATAGTTTGCGAAAATCGTGCCAGCGCCAATGTTTGCGCCATCACCGATTTCGGCATCACCAACGTAGCTGAGGTGTGGCACCTTGGCCCCATCTCCGATGATCGAATTCTTAGACTCCACAAAGGCGCCAATTTTGCCATCCGAGCCCAGAATCGTGCCCGGACGTAAATAGGCAAACGGGCCGACGTTCGCACCGGCGCCGATTCGAGATCCAGTTGCGGAAGTCCTTGTGATGGACGCTGCGGAGCCAACCTCAGTATCAACCAGCGTGGTGTCCGGTCCGATGATGGCATCCTCACCAATCACGGTTAGTCCGTGCAGTCTCGTGCCGGGGAGCAGTGTCACGTCGCTTCCAAGTTGCACGGTGATGTCGATCCAGGTGGTTGCCGGCTCGGTGACGCTGACGCCTGCCAGTTGCCATGCGGCAACAATCCTGCGATTGAGCTCAGCAGCAACCGCACTCAGCTGAACGCGGTCGTTTACGCCAGCGACCAGCCAGTTATCGGTAATCACGTGGGCATCAACTCGCCCCTGTGAAACCAATAGTGAAACTACGTCGGTTAAGTACTTTTCGCCTTGAGCATTTGCCGTGCCAACCTCAGCCAGGGCAGCGGTCAACTGCCGGTAGCCAAAGACATAGACCCCGGCATTGACCTCGTCGATCTCCCGCTGGTCCGGATTGGCATCCTTCTGTTCGACAATGCCGATAACAGATCCACGATCCCGCAGTATTCGGCCGTAGCCGGTTGGGTCTTCGGCGTGGAAGCTAATCAGCGAGCCCAGGGCTGCATTTTCCTGGTGCCGCTGAATCAATTCGGCAACGCTCTGCACATCCAACAGCGGCACATCGCCAGAAAGAATCAGGACATCGCCATCAAAACCTCCTGGCAGGACCTCCAGTGCCAGTTCAACGGCCCTGCCGGTGCCTGGAATTTCGTCCTGAACCGCAATCTCAGTGCTCGGAAAGTGTCCCTGGATGTATTCCTCAAGCTTTTGCCGCTCGTGACGCACGACCGCAATTACGTGCTGAGCCGAAAGCGAATGAGCGGTGGCCAGAACGTGACCGAGAAGAGGTAGTCCAGCTATTTCGTGCAGAACCTTGGGGGTCTTGCTCTTCATGCGAGTGCCTTCCCCCGCGGCAAGGACCACAACTG
Source organism: Aquiluna sp. (assembly GCA_023260495.1). Taxonomy (GTDB): domain Bacteria; phylum Actinomycetota; class Actinomycetes; order Actinomycetales; family Microbacteriaceae; genus Aquiluna. Next base: position 4,264 of record JALQVB010000037.1, on the reverse strand, counting down.
CAAGTGGGCGCAAAGCTCCTCCTACCTCTCGCAGCTCCGCCCCTAGGATTCGAACCTAGACCGGACGCCTCCAAAGGGCGCCGTGCTGCCGTTACACCAGAGCGGAACGAGGCTAACCTCGCGCACAAGTCTGCCAGAGATTTGCAATTACTGGAGTAGCTCGAGAATCTCGAGCCAACTCTCTTCGGTTTGCGCTAGCTCAGAGCGCAATCTACCCTGCTCGGCAACCAGCTCGGCCAGGACCTCATAGTTCGACTGATCAGCCTGCGCAAGGGCTAGTCCAACTCGCTCAAGCTCAACCTCAAGTTTTGCCGTTAGGCGCTCCAATCGGCCTGCCTCTTTTTCCATGTTGCGGCGATCTGCGCCCGATAAACCCTCGGGGACCTTGGTCTCAGGCTGTGCAGACTTGGTCTTGGGGCGCTTCAGCGCGAGATACTGCTCCACTCCGCCCGTCAGATGCCTCAGCTTGCCATCACCCAACAGCGCATACTGGTTGTCAGTGACGCGCTCCAGCAGATATCGATCGTGAGAGACCACAATGAGCGTTCCCGGCCAAATATCGAGAAGATCCTCCATGGCGGCAAGCATGTCGGTGTCCAGATCGTTGGTGGGCTCGTCCAGGATCAAGACATTCGGCTCCTGGAATAGCAAGCGCAACAGCTGGAATCGACGTCGCTGGCCTCCGGATAGCTCCTTCACCGGTGTTTGCAACTCCTGAGATTCAAAGCCAAGTTGCTCAACGAGCTGGCCGGTGGGGATTTCCTTCTTGCCGACAACAAAGGCCGTTTTTTCTCTGGCAATCATGTTGAAAATCCGGTCGTCGGCAAACTCATTCAACTCCCGCACATCCTGCGAAAGCTTGGCAAATTTCACCGTCTTACCGATCTTCACCCGACCCGATGATGGGCTCAATTCACCAGTCATCAACTGAAGCAAGGTCGTCTTGCCAGCGCCGTTGGCGCCAACCAATCCAATTCGGTCTCCGGGCCCGAGTCGCAGCGTAATGTCTTTGAAAATCTGCTTGCCATCAGGTGTCGCATAGCTGACTGACTCGAGATCAACGACGTCTTTTCCCAACCTCGAGCTGGCCAGCTTTGCCAGCTCAATCGAATCTCTAGGGGCTGGCTCGTTGGCAATCAGTTCGAGTGCGGCATCAATGCGGAATTTGGGTTTTGCTGTTCTGGCAGGAGCTCCACGGCCAAGCCAAGCAAGTTCTTTGCGGAGCAGGTTTTGCCTCCGCGCCTCAATTGCAGCCTGCTGCCGGTTGCGTTCTGCGCGCTGCTGAACATAGGCGGCATACCCTCCCTGGAAGGGCTCAACGCGGCCCGCAACGACCTCCCACATCGTGTTGCAGACAGCATCGAGGAACCAGCGATCGTGGGTGATTACCAGCAGTCCGCCCTGGCTCTTGGTCCAACGAGAATTCAGATGCTGGGCAAGCCAGTTAACCCCGTCAACGTCTAGGTGGTTTGTGGGCTCGTCCAGCATGATCACGTCGTGGTTTGCCGCAAGCAGCCTTGCTAGCGCAACGCGGCGAAGCTGACCTCCGGACAGCCTGCCAACCGGAGCGTTCCAGTCCAGATCCGCCACCAGTCCGCTGAGGACGTCGCGAATCTTGGCATCCGAGGCCCACTCAAACTCCGGCCTATCCCCCACCACGACGCTGGCGATTGACAACTCAGGGTCGAACTTGTCAGCCTGGGACAAAAAGCCAACGTCGAGCCCGGATCGCATGGTGACTCGCCCCTGATCGGGACTGAGCTGCTTCGTCAGAATCTTCAGCAGCGTGGATTTACCATCACCGTTTCGACCAACAATGCCGATGCGATCACCGGCCGAAATACCAACGGTGACAGAGTCAAATACGCGCTTTGTTGGGAACTCGTGCGAGATAGCCTCAGCGCCAAGCAAATGTGACATCAGCCGAGCTCTGCCCCGCGCGCATCAGAGGTCGTCTCTATCAGGAAGTGACCCAGAGATCGAAGCTGTTCGGCCGCTTTCGCTGCCTGGCCGGCGTCGGCAGTCACAAAAGCCAAGGTGGGACCGGAGCCGGAGAGCATAAGCGGTAGGTCCGTTGAATTGATTAGCTCTCGAAGTTCGGGTTTCAAGTCAACCGCTGCCGGCAAAAGGGAGTTCTTCCCAATTGTGAGTCGGCCATCAGCAATCTCGGCCAATAGCTGCTCGGGGCTGAGGTTCAAATCCCCCTGCGGGTATAGATCGTCGAACTTGCCAAACACCTTGCCGGTGGATAGTCCATAAGGACTCACCAGCAAGACCACATGGAGCGTCGGGATGGGTGTCAAAGGAGTTAGGTCAATGCCGGTATCGACACCGATTGCAGTTCCACCAAGCAGCGCGAACGGCACGTCGGAACCAACGCGGGAACCAACCTCAATCAGCTGATCAAAGCTCAATCCCAGACACCACGCTTCATTGAGGGCAATCAGCGCGGCTGCAGCGTCGGCACTACCACCGGCGAGACCAGCTGCGACCGGGACTTCTTTCACTGTTTCGAAATGCATCGGCTGAGGATTTTGTATTCCAACGAAATCGGCCAGCGCCTTCGCCGCCACAACGATCAGGTTTTCCTCATCGCTGGGAACTAAATCAAGCTGAGCCTGAGGCAGATTGCCGGTGGTGCTGACACTCCACTGTTGGGCGGTAGCAACACCGACCCGCTGCCTGATGGCCAGGCTCTGATAAAGGCTCAGCACCGAGTGGAAGCCGTCGGCACGTAGCGGCCCGACCTCAAAAAATAGGTTCACTTTTCCCGGCGCAGATGCGTAAATCATTTGCAAGAGGCTACCTTCAGAAACTGCTCTATGCCCAGCTCCTCACCGCGTGCAGCAGGATTGATGCCGGCTGCAACTAGGATTCGCTCCGCTTCGGCCGGACTACCGGCCCAGCCAGCAAGGGCCTGCCGAAGCGTTTTGCGGCGCTGCGCAAAGGCTGCGTCGATAACCCGAAAAACCTCGGTTGGATCTCCCTCGCGCTTTTGGCGCTCAAAGTAGACCAGGGCGGAATCCACCTGAGGTGCCGGCCAGAAAACGCTTCTGCCTACATTGCCGGCTAATCGAGCCGCCCCATACCAGGCCAGCTTCACGCTGGGTGAGCCATATTCCTTACCACCAGGCTTCGCCGCGAGTCGATGCGCCACCTCAGCCTGAACCATCACGAGAGCCTTCTGGATGCTCGGAAAATTCTGGAGGAAGTGAAGCAGCACTGGCACGGAAATGTTGTAGGGCAGGTTGGCTACCAAAGCGGTTGGTGCGCCGGGTAGCTCGCTGATTCTGAGTGCGTCCTGATTTATCAGGGTTAGATTTTTCCCTGGGGCATGCTTCCCAACTGTCTCTGGAAGCAGCTGCGCGAGTCTAGGGTCAATCTCAACTGCAACAACGTTGTCTACGACCTCAAGAATGCCTAGTGTGAGCGATCCCAAACCTGGGCCAATTTCGACAATAGTGTCGTTTTCGGAAAGGTCTGCAGCAGCGACAATCCGGCGGATTGTGTTGGGGTCTATTACAAAGTTCTGTCCAAGCTTTTTAGTCGGGCGGATGTCTAACCGCTCCGCAAGTTGGCGAATCTCAGCCGCGCCGAGCAATCAGAGCCCCTCGTCGAACCGGCCATAGGCAGCGATGGTATTCAGATTGATCTGCTCTGCCAGTCGGTTGACTTCCCAGCCCAAAACCTCAGCCATGAACCTTAGGTGGTGCGGCACCAGGTAGGGGGCATTGGGCCGTCCCCGCAGAGGTTCTGGTGTAAGGAATGGAGCATCAGTCTCAATCAAGATTTGCGATGGGTCGCAAGCCAGCAGCGCATCGCGAAGGTACTGGTTTTTCTTGAAGGTGATGTTGCCGGCAAATGAGACGAACCAACCGTTTTGTTTGGCAATTTCAACCAGGTCCACATCTCCCGAGAAGCAGTGGAAGACCGTGCGCTCAGGCGCACCCACCCGGTTCAGGGTGCGAACAACGTCATCATGTGCCTCACGGTCGTGAATCTGCATGGCGATGTTGTTTTGTTTAGCAATCTCAATGTGTGCTTCAAAGGAGTGCAGCTGAAGTTTGAGTTCCAGGTCTCCCTCGGTGCGGAAAAAATCTAGTCCGGTCTCCCCGATTGCCCTCACGCGAGGCTGGGTGGCTAGCTCAGCGATCTCGGCCAAGGCTTCCTCTAGCGCAGCCTGGTTTCCGTATAGCGGTGCCTCGTTCGGGTGCAGTGCGACTGCCGCTAGCAGCATCGGCTCCTTGGCTGCAACCTCAGCGCT
>JALQVB010000036.1 GCA_023260495.1 Aquiluna sp. | reverse complement strand
CGCTTGTTGAGCTGAACATTCTTATCAATCTGCTCGTTGAGTTTTTCTTCCATCTCATCAAGTTTTTCTACCATACTCTCAAGTACATCATATTTCTCTTCAGGGATAGTTACATAATGTTCTTCAAAAAGACCTCTGAGGCCACTGAGGAAGGATTCAGTCATCTCTTCCTTCAGACCCTTTTCGATTGCCAGAGAGTTTTCGGTGACCCACTCTTCGGCAACGTCAAATATGGCGTTGACCTAACGCTGGAGGACCTCAAGCAGCACTACAACGCAGTGATTTTCGCCACCGGAGCAATCCGCGATGCGAACCTGAATATTCCGGGCACAGATCTGGACGGCAGTTACGGCGCAGCCGACTTCGTCAACTGGTACGACGCGCACCCTGACTTCCCGCTTGAGTGGCCGCTTGATGCAAAAGAGATTGCCGTTATTGGCAACGGAAATGTCGCCTTGGATGTGGCGCGAATGCTCATCAAGCGTCCTGACGACCTGCTGTCTACCGACATCCCAGATCACGTCTATCAGGGGCTAAAGAACTCTCCGGTTACTGACGTCCATGTTTTCGGTCGTCGTGGTCCTGCTCAGGTGAAGTTCTCCCCTTTGGAGCTTCGTGAGGCACTCCATGTTGAGGGCGTCCAGGCAATCGTCTATGACGAAGATTTCAAGTACGACGAGGGTTCGCAGGCTGCAATTGACGGCAACAACCAAATTCGCGTGATGGTGAAAACCCTGGAGAATTTGCGAGAGAATCCGGCAGCTGCGCAGGAACGCAGGCTGCACCTGCACTTCTTTAGCTCACCGGTTGAAGTTCTGGGGCAGGACGGCAAAGTTGCCGGAATCAAGTTTGAGCGCACCGAGCTGGATGGCACCGGTGGCGTGAAGCCAACCGGCGAGTTCCGCACCTTTGATGTTCAAGCCGTTTACCGCGCAGTTGGCTATTTCGGCAGTGAGCTACCAGAGGTGCCATTTGATGAGTCTGCTGGGGTCATCAACAACTCTGAGGGACGGGTGCTGGACCAAGGCGGAAACCACATCCCCGGCGTCTATTGCACCGGCTGGATAAAGCGCGGTCCGGTGGGGCTAATTGGTCACACCAAGGCCGATGCCATTGAAACCATTGGACACGTCATTGCAGATCGTGATTCGTGGTGGCAGCCGGCCGCCCCAGACGAGGACGCCATCCTGCAGACGCTGCGTGACCGCGGTGTCGAGTACATGGACTGGGCGCAGTGGCTGCGGGTTGATGCTGAGGAAAAGAATTTGGGAGAGGGGCTTGGCAGGGAACGTCTAAAGCTCTTTAATCGTTCCCAGATGCTTTCAATTTCTAAGGGGCAATAGTTGCAGCGGTTACCCAGGGCTCGGCTTCGCAGGGCCCAAATTGCCTCGCTTGGAATTTTCGTCCTAATGGGACACGGAGCCCTCGCCTCGGTGGCATGGGTGCCGGAATACATCGACCGTCTCGGAGTGTCCTTCGCCGCCTGGGGTACCATCATCGGCTTTGGAATTTTCGGCTCCATCACTCCGCTGCTGTTCGCCTCGCGATTGATCATGCGCTTTGGCGCCAGGCCTGTGATTCGTTTCGCCAATTACGGCGGCATGACGATGTTGATATCGCTGGGTCTCACCACCGAACCTGCAATCTGGTTGTTCCTGAACATCGGCTTCAACTTCTTCATGTCGCTGTTGGGTGTGAGCGTGAACTCGCATGCGGTGATGCTCCAAAAGCACATCTCAAAGAACATCGTTGGTCGCATGCACGCTGGATGGTCCATTGGAGCGGTTGGTGCGGCAATTACCGGAGGTCTCTCGACAACCTTTCTGCCTCTGGAGGTTTTCCTGGTGGCAGTTGCTGTGCTCACCGTGATTGCCTTTGAGTTCCTGCTGCGCTGGATGCTCTCCCCAATTGAGGATGGCCACGTCGAAGAAAAGGCTGGCTCGGTAAAGCGCAAGTTCTATCAAATGCCATCGCAACTTTGGCTTCTGGCACTGGGACTTTTTGCCGTGGTCTATCCGGAGGTGGCGGTTATCGACTGGGCCGCAGTGTTTGCCCGGGATGTGCTGAACGCCGAGGTTGCGCTGCGCTCGGTCCCATTTGCGGTGTTCATGGTTGGAATGATTGTGGGCAGGCTCTCCATGGGGCGACTCGCCGAGAAGATGCATCCGCACCACCTGGCGTCGCGCGGTGCTGCCCTGGCCGCGGTTTCGCTAGGGCTCGTTGCGATCTTTGCCGGGCTGGTGGCTAGCTTCAATGTCGGGCTCGGCTTGCTTGTTACCTCGCTCCTATGGGGGCTTGCTGGTCTTGGCTTGGCTCCTGCGGCACCTACCTTTTTCTCTGCAGCAGGACACGTCAAGGGAGTCTCAACCGCTTGGGCCATTAGCCGGCTGAGCCTCTTCAACTCGATGGTGTCAATCGGAGCAAAGACCCTGATGGGAGCTTTAGTTGAGGGCGTTGGACTATCGCTAGCCTTTTTCTTCCCAGTCATCCTGGCGACCATGGCTGCATTCCTGGCCGACAACTTCGCCAAGCGAGCACGCATCAGTGAGCTAGACGCCGCTGCTCCGCCGACCGGACCAATCTCGATCATCGTTCCCCCGGAAGAGCGCGAGTAGTCTTCTTGGCATGACCATACTTCGGCTAGCCAACACCCCGCGCGACTACGTATGGGGCTCGCTCGAGCTGATTCCAGAGCTGCTTGGCACAGAGCCCGATGGCAACCCTCAGGCCGAAATCTGGTTTGGCACGCATCCCGCATCTCCGGCAAAGGTGGTCGATGAGGCCGGCGGCACGCTCGCAGAGCGAGTGGGTGAGCTGGGATTCCTCGTGAAGTTGCTTGCTGCCGCTGAGCCGCTTTCGATTCAGGCACATCCAACCAAGGAGCACGCTGCGAAGCAGTTCGCGGCTGGACACCCCGGCTATGCCGACGGGAATCACAAGCCAGAGTTGATAGCTGCGATTACGCCATTTCGGGCACTTTGTGGTTTCAGGCCCGTTTCAGATATCACGGCTGATCTCAATCAGCTGGCAGCTGCCAACATTGAGTTTTCCGGCTGGCTAACGGCACTAGGCGCCGAAGGGCTGGCCGGCGCCACAGCTTGGGCCCTGCGGGCAAACCCCGATCTCAGCCGCAAGCTCAATGAGGTGGCTCAGGTTTTGGGCTCAGAGCGTCAGCAGCTAATTGCATCCATCTATGACCTGAGTGGTTCAGACGTTGGGGTTCTGGTGTCGCTATTGATGAACTACGTTGAGCTGAGGCCGGGCGAAGCACTATTTTTGCCGGCGGGAAACATCCACGCCTACCTTTCTGGCTTGGGCGTGGAGGTGATGGCCGCTTCGGACAACGTGCTCCGCGGCGGTCTGACTCAAAAGCCAATCGATATTCCAGAGCTGCTAGATGTGCTGGACTTTTCCGAGCTCAGGGAGCCGCGGGTGCAAACCCGCGAACTGATAGCCGGGCTGTTCGAGTATCCGACACCAGTCGAAGACTTCAATGTTTATCGGGTGGAGCCAAGCGGCAGCAATCTGCTGGTCGACCTGCGGCTTAGCGGAAAGGCAATTTTGGTCTGCACCGCGGGCAAGATTGCGATCAGTACATCACTGGATGAGGTGGTTGAACTAGCCCGCGGCGAGGCGGCGTTCTTTGATGCCGCTAACTACTTCTCGATTCTGGGTAGCGGCACTGGTTATTTGGCGCTTGGCTAGCGGTAGTTCACAAACTGCAAATCAAGCTCCAAGTCCTTGCCCTTGAGAAGCGCAATTACTGACTGCAGGTCGTCCCTGCTCTTGGAGCTAACCCTTAGCTCATCGCCCTGAATCTGGCTCTTGATGCTTTTCGGTCCCTCGTCGCGAATAATCTTGGAAATTTTCTTGGCGTTGTCGGAGTCAATACCGTTCTTCAGCTTGCAACCGATGCGGTATTCCTTACCAGAAGCCTGCGGCTCTCCAGCCTCTAGGCTCTTGAGCGAGATGCCGCGTTTGATCAGCTTGGTTTGGAAAACATCCAGCACGGCCTTGGCTCGCTCCTCGGAGTTGGCCTTGATGACGATGTCCTCACCGCTCCAAGCAATCTCGGCACCGGTGCCCTTGAAGTCATAGCGCTGCTCAACCTCTTTCGAAGCCTGGTTCAACGCATTGTCCGCCTCCTGGCGGTCTACCTTGCTGACAATGTCAAATGATGAATCTGCCATTTGCTATTCCTTCTCTGGGGTTCGTCTGGCGGTTGAGGCGCGGACCTCGATATCAATCGGCCAGGTGCTGAGCTGCTCGATGTTGGTGGCCTGCTTCTCGGTGCCGTTTTCCAGCAGGTCAACAAGCCAGTTGGCACCTTTCTCGCCCTGGCCATGTGTCTTTTGGTTGATGGTTGTCAGCCCGTAGAACTCACCTAGGGGGTGTCCATCCAAACCAATTACCGAGATGTCCTGAGGAACTCGCAGTCCAAGATCGCGCGCGGCTTGGATTGCACCGAAGCCCATCTCGTCCGATGCGCAGAAGATAGCGGTTGGGGCATTGCGTGGGTCACCCAGCATCTGCTTGGCGGCGTAATAACCACCGCCGATGGTGAAGTCCGCCTCAGCCATCCACTGCGGCTGGAAGTCGAGGTTTGCATCCAGTAGGGCCTCGTGGTAGCCGGTTTTTCTTAGGTAAGGCTGGTGGAAGTCCATTTCGCTGGCTGGGTTACCGCTGATCATTCCGATTTGGGTATGCCCGAGCGAGATGAGGTGTTGGGTTGCCAGTCGGCCAGCACCCTCGTCATCAATCGAGATTGATCTAGCACCCGGTATCGGGCCGCCAATTCCAACGATTGGCTTGTTTAGGGCGGTTAGCTTGGACAGCTCATGATCTGAAAGCTTCAGAGCGACGGTCAGCACACCGTCCACTCGCTTGCGCAGCACCAGGTCTTCAAAGACCTTAGCTCGATGGTCACTACCACCGGAGAGGTTGTAAAGGGTTACGTCATAGCCGCGCGCAACGAGAGCGTTTACAGCCCCTTCGAGCACAGCTGAAAAGAACCAGCGGTCAACAAAAGGCAGCACAACACCAATGTTTCGAGCTCGTCCTGTGGCCAATGTGAAGGCTGAAGAAGAGGCCACATAGCCCAGTTCTCTAGCTGCCTGCAGGACTTTTTCTCGCGCCCTCGCGGAGACGTGTGATTTTCCGTTTAGAGCCCTGGAGACGGTGGCTGTGGAAACACCGGCACGCTCTGCCACCTCGATAATGCCGACCATGTAAAAACTGTAAAGGTATTTACATCATCTCGCTACTCGGCTCACCAAAAATCCGCTATCCTTGTGGCTCGCGTAAGCATTCGGCAAGTTACCCAAGCGGCCAAAGGGATCTGACTGTAAATCAGCTGGTGTATGCCTTCGGGGGTTCGAATCCCTCACTTGCCACAAAATCCCCTCGGGGGATTTTTCTTTTTTGGGACTATTTAGCAAAAAAGTAAGGTTTCACTTTGGGTAGAACTGGAGAACCATGAATTCGCTGCTGAATTACTTGACCGGAAAACGCACTGCCCCACTCAACATGCTGGTGGCCCTACTCTTTGCAGTTTTTGCTTTCGTAGCCCTGCCACTCCCGGCAAACGAGACCACTCCCGGAACTGGCCTCCCGGAGACCACTGAGAGCGAGCAGGTCAACAAAATCCGTGACAACTTTGACGTTAGCGAAGGTTCAGCGGCCTTTATCGTCTATTTCTCGGATACCGAGTTCACCGACTCCCAGTTGGAATGGCTGCAGGGCACCTTTGACCCTCAGATCATGATGCCCTCTGGCGGAGCGAACGAGAAGTTCCTTGAGTTCACCAACGCCGAGGTAATGGGCGAGCCATTCGTGCCGCCAGCGACAATCTCGGAAGATGGCAAGACGGCTTTGATTACGGTGCCGCTCGATGCCACCGACAACTTTGAAATCACCACTGAGCGTGTCGATACGATGCGGGAGTTGGCACCAGAGGCCATGCCTGCAGGGCTGAGCGTCTACGTCACTGGTCCGGAGGCCTTCATCAAAGACGTGGGCTCAATCTTTGAGGGCGCCGACTTCCTGTTGCTCGCCTTCACAGCTGGCGTCGTTGCCATCCTGCTGCTGATCACATATCGCTCGCCAGTGCTCTGGCTAATTCCACTGGCTGTTGTTGGAACCGCCGATGGAATGGCTGGAATTCTGGCCCGCCGCGGAGCGGATTTGCTCGGGTTCAACCCGGACGCCTCGGTAACCGGAATTCTCTCGGTGTTGGTATTCGGTGCGGCAACTAACTATGCACTGCTACTCATCGCCCGCTATCGCGAGGAGCTATTGAACTTCGAAGACCGCCGTGAGGCCATGCGCATCGCCATTCGTGGAGCGGGTCCAGCAATCTTGGCATCGGGTTCCACCGTTGCGGTTGCCTTGGCACTGTTGCTGCTGGCTGAGATCGAAGGCCGTCAGGTCCTCGGTTTGGTCTCTGCCATTGGAATTGTGATTGCCATGATTACTGGACTCTTGGTGCTGCCAAGCGCACTGGTTGTTTTTGGCCGGTGGATTTTCTGGCCATTCGTGCCGAAGGTTGGCGGTAAGAACCCATATGAGAAGTCAATTTGGGCAAAGCTAGGCAAGACGGTTGCTAAGAAGCCGCTAGCCGTTGCCGCAGTCGGTGTTGCCATTCTGGCCACCTTGGCATCCGGGGGACTTGGAATCAAGAATGGTCTGAGCGCCACCGAAATCTTCATCGAGAAGCCGGAGGCCGTGCTTGGCCAAGAGGTACTGGCAGATGCCTTCCCAGCCGGTTCGGCAGCCCCTACCTATGTCATCGTCTCCAAGGAATATGCCGATGAGGCTGCTCAGCTTGTGGACATTCCGGGAGTGGCTTCGATTGCCGAGGGCGACGGCGATTCCCAGTATGCGGAGTTGCGACTGGTGGTTGATGCCGAACCAGAGTCGGCAGAGGCGTTACAGATCATTCGCGACCTTCGAACAGAGCTGGAGGCATTGCCCAGCGATGCGGTAGCCCTGGTAGGAGGCCAGGACGCGACGTCACTGGATCTTGCTGATGCCACCGCTCGTGATCAGGCGCTGTTGGTACCGCTGATTTTGATTTCAGTGTTCCTGATTCTGATTCTGCTGCTGCGCTCGCTGGCAGCACCAATCTTCCTGATGATTGCGGTTGTGGGTTCGTTCTTCTCCGCGGTTGGTGCCAGCTGGTTGCTATTCCAAAACGTCTTTGGCTTCCCAGCCCTTGACCTCACCGTGCTGATCCTGGCCTTCTTGTTCCTGGTGGCACTTGGTGTTGACTACAGCATCTTCCTTGTCACCAGAGCCCAAGAGGAAGCCAAGGAGATTGGCACTCGTGAGGGCATGAAGAAGGCACTTGGTGCCACCGGTGGAGTCATCACCTCCGCAGGTATCCTGCTTGCCGCTGTCTTTACGGTGCTGGGTGTGCTGCCGCTGATTGCGCTTGCTCAGGTGGGCACCATCGTGGGAATTGGTGTGCTGCTAGACACCCTGCTGGTTAGAACCGTAATTGTCCCAGCGATTGCCTTCACCACCGGAAAGAAGTTCTGGTGGCCCCGTAAGGACTTCGCCGACTAACGGATCCAGACGGTTTCGTTAGGGGCGATGTCGCCTTCGCCAGCCGTTGAACGAATCAGCACATCTCCAGCTGGCAGCGGTAGCGGCGTATCCAAGAAGTTGTGAATCACCTGCACTCCGCTGTTGTTGAAGGCAAGCGGCCCGTCGGTGGCCGTCCACGCGAAGCTGCCGGAACCTAGGGCGAGTTTTGCGCGAAGTGCTAAGGCTTTTTTGTAGAGATTTAGGGTGCTATCAAGCTTGGCCTCTTGGCTAGCTCTTGCCAATTCAGCGTAGGAATCAGGCTGCGGCAGCCAGGGGCTACCGGTCGAGAAGCCGTTTGACTCGCCACCCTGAATCCATGGAAGTGGCACGCGGCAGCCATCTCGACCAACACGCTTGCCACCGGTTCGGAAAAACGTCGGATCTTGCCGGTGCTCTGGGCTAATCGTGGTGTGCTCAGGCAGGCCGAGCTCCTCGCCTTGATAAACATATGCCGCACCGGGAAGGGCGAGCATGAACAGTGCCGCGGCTCTCGCCTTGGCTAGTCCCAGTTCGTTGTCTGGCTGCGGGTTCTCGGGGCCAATGCCGTCCGATGCAGTGGTGCGGCCGTAGTCGCCGCCAAATCTGGAGACGCTGCGGATCACATCGTGATTGTTGAGCACCCAGGTGCTGGGGGCGCCGACGGCTCCGAAAGACTCAAAGCTTTCGTCGATTGCAGCCTTCAGGGGAGCCAGCTCCCAGCCCGCATCTAGAAAACGGAAATTGAAGGTCTGGTGAAACTCATCAGGCCGAACCCACTTGGCCATCTCGCTTAGCGGCAGCACGTATGCCTCGCCGCACATCGCTCTGTCGCCTGGGTAGCTATCAAGGATTTTGCGCCAGCGCCTAAAGATTTCGTGCACTTCATCCTGGAACCACATCGGAGGAGCTTCGCGACCCTCGATGAAGCCCGCACCGGCCTCCTCCACGTATGGGTGATCCGGCAGTCCGGTCGCCTTGGCCATGGCGTGGGGCTGGTCGACCCGGAAACCATCGACGCCACGGTCTAGCCAGAAGCGCAAGATGTCCTCGAACTCCTCCTGCACGACGGTATTTGCCCAGTTCAGATCTGGCTGGGACGAGTCAAAGAGGTGGCAATACCACTGACCGTCTTCGACCCTGGTCCAAGCGGGACCGCCAAACATCGAGACCCAGTTGTTAGGTGGCAGTTCGCCATCTTGGCCCCGGCCGTCTTTGAAGTGGTAGTAGTCGCGCTCCGGAGATCCCGGCTTTGCAGCCAAGGCCTTTCGGAACCATTCGTGCTGATCTGAGCTGTGGTTTGGCACCAGGTCGATCATCACCCGAAGCCCCAGCTGGTGAGCCGCCTCTAGCATCTGGTCGAAATCGGCAAGGGTTCCAAAGAGCGGATCAACATCTCGATAGTCGCTCACGTCATAGCCGGCATCCTTTTGCGGTGAGCGGTAGAAAGGCGACAGCCAAACCGCGTCTACACCTAGCTCCTTGAGCTTGGCTAGGCCCAGCGTTATGCCTTTCAGGTCCCCCATGCCATCGCCGCCTGAATCGCGGAACGAGCGCGGGTAGACCTGATAGATGACGCCCGAGCGCCACCATTCGCCGCTTCCAGCGGCTGCAGAATGTGCCATGGTTAGAGCTTAATCCAGGCGACCTGGTCGGCCTCGAGAACTCCCTCAATCGTCAGATCGTGCTGGGTGGTAACAAGCAGCTCGCCAGCCGGCAGGCTTACTGTTCCGTTGAAATTCGCAACAACAAGCACGCCGTTGTTTTCATAAGCAAGAGTGTCTTCGTCGCAAAGGTCTTCGTGCCAGTTCAAGGAGCCATTTCCTAGGTCAAGCTCCTTGCGCACTGCGAGCAGTCGCTTGTAGAGCTCTAGGGTGCTGCCGGCAACACCGCGCTGCTGGTTGCGGGCGTAGCTGCGGAAGTTTGCGGGCTGCGGAAGCCAAGCCTTGCCGGTGTCATTGAAGCCGAAGGCGGGAGCATCGGCATCCCATGGAATCGGCACGCGGCAGCCATCGCGTCCAACGCGCTCTCCCTTGGTGCGGAAGAACGTCGGATCCTGACGGAATTCTGGCGCAAGGGTGGTGTGCTCAGGAAGTCCAAGCTCCTCTCCCTGGTAGATGTATGAGCTACCGGGCAGACCGAGCATGAAGGCTGATGCCGCACGGCCACGCCTGAGGCCGAGGGCTTCATCTGGCTGCGGGTAGGTTGGACCGATTCCATCTCCCTGCTTGGGCACCTGGTCGTATGAAAGCCGGGTGCTGTGCCTGATCACATCGTGATTGGACAGTACCCAGGTGCTTGGAGCCCCGACCTTGCCGAATTCGTAGAGCGACTCATCGACCACTTTGTGCAGGGCGGTGGCGTTCCACTTGCCCTCAAGGTAGGCGAAGTTGAAAGCCTGGTGATACTCATCAGGCCGAACCCACTTGGCCATCTTCGAAAGCGGGAGGATCCAGGCCTCGGCGGCCATGGCTCGGCCGTCATACTCATCTATGATCTTCCGCCAATCACGGATGATCTCGTGGACACCGTCCTGACCCCAGTGCGGGTGT
>JALQVB010000035.1 GCA_023260495.1 Aquiluna sp. | reverse complement strand
AGGAGGTTGCCAAGGTCGTTCGCTGGCTGGCATCCGATGAGGCTGGATACATATCAGGTGCGGTAATTCCAGTTGACGGCGGCCTAGGAATGGGCCACTAGGTAGTAGTTTTAGAGCCAACATAAGGAGAAAAGATGGGCATTCTAGAAGGCAAGAAAATTCTGGTCACCGGAGTTTTGACTGAGGCATCGATTGCCTACTCCGCAGCGCGGCTGGCCCAGGAGCAAGGCGCAGAGGTAATCCTCAGCTCTTTTGGGCGCATGCTCCCGATTACACAGAAAATTGCCCAGCGCCTTCCAAAGCCCGTTGAGGTCATCGAGCTGGATGCCACCAACCAGGCTGATTTGGACAACCTGCCTGTTGTCATCAAGGAAAAAGTTGGATCATTGGACGGCATTGTGCACGCCATTGCCTTTGCCCCGCAGACTGCCCTCGGTGGCAATTTCATGTCCACTGAGTGGGAGGACGTTTCCACGGCAGTTCACGTCTCCGCGTATTCGCTGAAGTCAATCACGGCAGCCTGCCTTCCGGTTTTGAACAACCCATCCTCGGTGGTTGGTCTAACTTTCGACGCAACCGTGTCGTGGCCGGTCTACGACTGGATGGGAGTGGCAAAGGCAGCCTTTGAGTCAACCTCCCGCTATCTCGCTCGCTACCTGGGAGAGCACGGGGTACGCGTGAACCTGGTGTCAGCTGGACCGCTTCGCACGACTGCCGCAAAAGGGATTCCCGGCTTTGCCACCATGGAAGAGCTCTGGACCGACCGTGCGCCACTTGGTTGGGACCTAACCGATACCGAAGCGGCAGCGAAAGGACTGGTAGCACTGCTCAGTGACTGGTTCCCTGCCACCACCGGCGAGATGATTCACGTGGATGGCGGCCTGCACTCCACTGGTGCCTAAGGCAATACTGAAATTAGGTAGCCAAGGTCGCGATCATCAATTGCGACCTTGGCTGCTTTTCTAACTTTTTCGCGCCCGCAAAATGCCACCGACAGGCCGGCAGCGGCCATCATGTCCAAATCGTTGGCGCCGTCACCAACGGCGATCGTATGCTGCGCACTGAGGCCCAGTTCCTCAGCCCACTGCTCTAGGTACTTGGCTTTTGCGGCGCGGTCAATGATCTCTCCGGTGACGCGACCGGTCAGCTTTCCGTCAATTACCTCGAGCGTGTTTGCCTGGGCAAAATCAAGCCCTAGATCGAGCCTTAGGTCGCCAAGCAGCTGATTGAAGCCGCCGGAAACTGCGGC
The DNA here is from genome assembly GCA_023260495.1 of Aquiluna sp. Classification (GTDB taxonomy): domain Bacteria; phylum Actinomycetota; class Actinomycetes; order Actinomycetales; family Microbacteriaceae; genus Aquiluna. The sequence continues at coordinate 9,393 of JALQVB010000035.1, read as the reverse complement.
CGCCTTTCCGCCTCGAGCGTGAATCTCTTCGATCAGTTCCTTTGCTCCCTTAGTCGGTCGCAGTCTTGCCGCGGTGGTATCCAATACAGACGCGTCAAGTCCTGCGAGGGTGGCAACTCGCTCGAATAGTGAAGCCTTGAAATCCAGTTCTCCGCGCATTGCGCGTTCAGTTATCTCGGTGACCATCTCGCGGGTTCCGGAGGCATCGGCCAAAAGCTCAATTGCCTCATCTTCAATCAGGGTGGAATCGACGTCGAAGACGACTAGGAATCTTGTCACGGTGCTACTAGCTGCCCCTTTGGAATAACAGTTAGTCCACTGTCGGTGACCGTGAAGCCGCGCTCTAGGTCGCGCTCACGGTTCACGCCCACACTGGCGCCGTCGGTAATTCTCACGTCCTTATCCAGAATGGCCCGGCGCACAGTGCTGTCCCGACCTACCTGCACGTTGTCCAGCAGAATCGAATCTGTGATTAGCGAACGAGATCCCACTCTCACATTGGGGGAGAGGACGCTGCGCTCAACGATGCCTCCGGTCACGACTACACCCAGGGAAACAATTGAGTCGTGGGTTCGGCCCTGGTTCCCCTCTGAATCATGGATGAACTTAGCTGGTGGCATGTTGATCTGCTGCGAGTAGACCGGCCATTCGGAGTTGTAAAGATTGAAAATTGGCATGGTTGAAATCAGATCCATGTGGGCGTCGTAGTAGCTGTCCAATGTTCCTACGTCACGCCAGTAGGACTTGTCTCTCGGAGTCGCGCCCGGAATCTCGTTGAAGGTGAAGTCATAAGCACCGCAGCGGCCTGCCTCGACGAATGCGGGGATGATGTCTCCTCCCATGTCATGCGTGGACTGATCGTTATCCCCATCCTGGGTGATTGCCTCGATTAGGGCATCCGCAGTAAAAATGTAATTACCCATGGAAACTAGCGCCATCGAATCATCGCCCGGGACCGGCTTGGGGTCGCTGGGCTTTTCGCGGAAGGCCGAGATGACAGCGGGGTCTTTGTCGTCAACCTCGATCACGCCAAACTGATTTGCCATTGAGATGGGTTGGCGGATTGCGGCCACGGTGGCGTCCATGCCAGAGGCGATGTGCGCCTCGAGCATCTGATCAAAATCCATGCGATAGACGTGGTCGGCACCAACTACGACTACGTAGTCTGGGCGCTCGTCGGAGAGCGCGTTCATGGACTGCAAGATTGCATCTGCGCTTCCGGTGTACCAACGCTTGCCCAGACGCTGCTGTGCAGGTACCGAAGCTACGTAGGCGCCAAGCAACGGAGACATGCGCCAGGTCTGGGAAATGTGCCTATCCAAGGAGTGCGATTTGTACTGCGTCAGGACAACGATGCGTCGAAGCCCAGAGTTGATTAGATTGCTCAGGGCAAAGTCAACAAGGCGATAACTACCCGCAAAGGGAACTGCTGGTTTAGCCCGCTCCGCAGTCAGCGGCATAAGCCGTTTTCCCTCGCCCCCAGCGAGAACCATTCCAAAAACTCTAGGTCGTCCCATAGCGAAATGTTAGTTGCTGAAACGTAGGCCAGCACTAGCATTTGGATATGCGTGTTGATTTTGTTACTAAAGAGTACCCGCCAAACATCTATGGGGGAGCCGGGGTACACGTAGCCGAACTGGTGAAGGTGCTGCGCGAGCGGACCGACGTGCGAGTGCACGCCTTTGGCACGCCGGTGGCTGAGAACGGGACAACCGGCTATGAGACACCAGCTTCGCTGCTTGGCGCCAACGGCAGCCTGCAAACACTGGGAACCGACCTCGAAATAGTCGAGAACCTGGCTGGCAGCGATTTAGTTCACTCGCACACCTGGTATGCAAATTTTGCTGGACAACTCGGCTCAATGCTGCACGCCATGCCACACGTGATTACAGCCCACTCGCTGGAGCCATTGCGGCCATGGAAGCGCGAGCAGCTCGGTGGCGGGTATGAGATCTCTTCGTTCATCGAAAAAAGTGCCTACGAGCATGCCAAGAGAATCATCGCTGTCTCGGCAGGCATGCGAAACGACATTCTGCGTGCCTATCCCAATCTTGACCCGGCAAAGGTGGAGGTCGTTCACAACGGAATCGACTCAAACAAGTGGCAGCCGGTCGAAAACCCGGAACTACTGAGGCGCTACGGCCTCGATGCCAGCAGAAGAACTGTCATTTTTGTGGGTCGAATCACCCGACAAAAGGGATTGCCTTACTTCCTTCGGGCTGCCAGCTTGCTGCCAGAGGATGTGCAACTAGTTCTGGCTGCCGGAGCGCCCGACACCCCGGATATCAAGGCCGAAGTGGAGCTTCTGGTGCAGCAACTGCAGGAAACTCGTTCCGGGGTGGTTTGGATTCCGGAGCACCTTCCTCAGCCAGAGCTGGCAGCACTGCTTACTGCAAGCGATGTTTTTGTTTGTCCATCGATTTATGAACCGCTCGGCATCGTGAATCTTGAGGCTATGGCATGCGGAGCGCCAGTGGTGGCAACCGCAACCGGGGGAATTCCCGAGGTGGTCGAACACGGCAAAACCGGTTGGCTAGTGCCGATCGAGCAGAGAATGGATGGCAGCGGCACACCGCTGGATCCAGAGAAGTTCATTTCAGACTTTGCCAACACGCTGACCGCCGCTTTAGATTCTGCGGACCTGAAGCAATTCGGCGAGGCTGGCAGAGTTCGCGCACGTGATGAATTCGGTTGGGACACAATTGCGACTCGCACTCTTGAGGTCTATAACCGCGCGATTACTGGCTAGGCTAACTGCGTGTCTAAGGTTGTCAGTCTTCAAAATGTGACGGTTAAGCGCTCTGGGCGAGAGATCCTGCAGTCAATTTCGCTGGATCTTGATTCGTCCGAGCGCTGGGTGATCCTCGGCGCAAATGGAGCCGGCAAAACCACCCTGCTAAGAGTCTGCGCCGCTCAGATTCAGCCTTCCAGTGGCTCGGCTGAGATCCTTGATCAGGTGCTCGGTAAGACAAACATCTTCGAGCTTCGCACCCGAATTGGGTTTGCCTCTTCGGCTCTGGCCAGCCAGATTCCAAACAGCGAAACAGTGATGAATGCGGTGATGACGGCTAGCTACGGAATCACCGGGCGCTGGAAAGAAGAATATGACGCCATCGATGAGCGTCGCGCCCGTCGCGTCTTGCGGGAGTGGGAACTATCTGATTTCGAAGAGCGGCCATTCGGAACTCTTTCCGATGGTGAGCGCAAGCGTGTGCAGATTGCCAGAGCAGTGATGACCGACCCCGAGCTGCTGCTGCTTGATGAGCCGGTGGCGTCGCTCGATTTGGCAGCCAGGGAACAGACCATCCGATTACTCTCCGGTTACGCGTCATCGCCGGATGCGCCCGCATTGGCCATGGTCACTCACCACCTCGAGGAGATCCCCGCCGGCTTCACGCACGCCCTGCTCCTGCAGGACGGCAAAGTGCTGGCCAGGGGAGAGATCGGCAGCACAATCACCTCGGCAGCTATTTCGGAGACTTTCCGATTCCCGCTGACGGTGAGCTACGAAAACGGCAGATTCCGCGCTGTGGCGGCCTAGTTTTTTCCTCAAAACTCTGCTAGGCTTTCCCGCTGTTGCGCGTTTTGCGCGGAAAAACTTTTTAGAAGGAAACAATGAAGGCTGACATTCACCCTAACTACGGCCCAGTAGTCTTTCGCGACCTGGCTTCCGGAGTTGCCTTTCTAACCCGTTCGACGCTAACCAGCGACAAGACCATCGAGTGGGAAGACGGAAACTCCTACCCTGTCTACGATGTTGAAATCAGCTCGGCAAGCCACCCGTTCTACACCGGAAAGCAGCGCATCATGGACGCAGCTGGCCGCGTAGAGCGCTTCAACGAGCGCTACAAGAACTTCAGCTAATCTTTGATTGGCCAACCCAATTCCGCCCGGAAATCCGGGCGGTTTTGCTTTTTAAGGAACTCCTGCATGCTGAGGCTCCACTCATCCGCCCAGCCGCGCTGTAGCTCGTGCAGTTCGTTCACATCCATATCCAGATCTGGGTGCTTCGCGGCTAACCGCTGAGCCAGCCGACCTGCTGCAATTGCGTCTGCCGTCGAGTTGTGGGCATCGGAGAGCTCGACACTAAAGAGTGAACATAGGGCGGTGAGGGTGCGCTTTCCCTTGCGCCACTTGTCCAGCTTCCGATCTATCACGAGGGGATCGACCACAGGCTTTGGCTCCAGCGGCTCCCAGCCGTAGCGAATTGCCTCGTGCTTCAAAAGGCTGAAATCGTAAGCGGCATTGAAGGCAACCAGGGGCATTGAGCTATTCAGCGAGCGGAGCTTGTCGGTAATTTCACTGGTGGCCAGCTCGGGCTGCATTCCTCGCTCAATGGCAACTTCGGTGGTTATTCCATGCACGTTGCTCGCAGCTTCCGGAATGTCAATCCCTGGATTTACCAGCCATTCGTGGATCTCGGTTGGTTCGCCGTTCTGATCTATAACCGCGATACACGCCGTGACGATTCTCGAGGTGGTGACATCCAGACCCGTTGTCTCGAGGTCGAAGACCGCCAACTGCTTAGACCAGCTTGCTGCCTCTGGCTCGAAATCAAAATCCAACATTAATATCTCCTGCCCTCACCATAGTGAATCCTGCCCACAACTTAGACTGGTGGCGTGCAGGTGTTGAAAAGTTCGCCGCAGACCCTCTTTAGTCTCGCCCAGGGTCGTGCTGAGCGCAGGGATGTCGGAAACACCGCTACTTGGCACATCGGAAATGCGGGACCAAGGCTCGCTTTGATTCACGGCTTCCGCGGCGATCACCATGGCCTGCTCGGTCTAGCCGGGGCGCTTCCCGAGATGCAGTTCGTGATCCCCGATCTACCGGGCTTTGGCAAGACTCCTGCGCTTGCGGATAGGCATGATCTCGCTGGCTACAGCCGATGGCTGCGCGATTTCTTGAAGCAGATTGGACCCATAGATGCTCTGCTGGGACACAGCTTTGGATCCCTGGTTGTGACTAAGGCAATTTCCGACGGACTGGATGTGCCGAGGCTTATTTTGCAAAATCCGATAACCACTAGAGCCTCCGAGATTGATTCGCTGCCAAACCGAATTGCCGACTCCTACTACCGGGCTGGAGCCAAGTCGGGCTCCAACCTGCTTCGCTCTCAGGCCGCAGTGCGGCTGATGTCGATTGGACTGACGAAGACACAGAAACCCAAGCTTCGCAGCTTCATTCATCGCCAACACTCCAACTACTTTTCTTCATTTGCCGAAAACCGTGTGGTCTTGGAGGCTTACCAGGCAGCCCGAAACGGTAATGTGCTCGACTTTTGCGACTCACTTCCGCAGCGGCTGCTCATAGTCGCTGGGCAAAAGGACCTGGTTGCGCCACTGGGTGGCCAGCAGGCGCTTGCTCAGCTGACTGCCGGCGAGCTCAGGGTCATCAAATCGGTGGGGCACCTCACGCACTATGAAACCGTGGCTGAGGTTGCAGAGCTGGTTTCCGAATTTGTGGAGCAATAGATTGCAGGGTCTTTGGTTTGACGGTCGCTACATCGATCCGGTGCATCCTGATGGAATCTCTCGATACTCCGTTGGGCTCATCACTGCTCTCGCCGAACTTATCGATGTAACGGTAATCACTGACAGTCCAGCCCAAGAAGCAGCGCTTCCCAAGCATCCGAACATTAGGTGCTACCGGGCCAACAAGCTCGTTTCACTAAAGGAGCTCACCCTGGGCCTGCGGCTGAACAAGGAGGACGTCAGGCTGCTGTTTTCGCCCATGCAGACAACTTTGGCTCTTGGGCGAAAGTTCAAGCTGGTCTCCACTCTGCACGATTTGATTTATTACCGCCATCGCACACCACCGGGTGACTTCAACATGTTTATCCGCGGGGTTTGGTTCTTGTATCACCTGGTCTACTGGCCGCAGCGACTTATGCTCAATGCGGCCGATGCAGTCGCCACCGTATCGGAAACCAGCGCAGAGCAGATCGCGGCTGCCAGGCTTACTCGTCGTCCGCTCAAAGTCATTCACAATGCCTCAATGGCGCCGGCTTCGCTGTCGCGAAAGAACCGCAGCAGCAGCAAGCAGCTCGTTTACATGGGTAGCTTTATCGAATACAAAAATGTCGAGACTCTAATTCGTGGCATGGGCCAGCTTCCAGAGCATCGCCTGTTGATGCTCAGCAGGATAAAGCCGGAGCGGAAGCAAGCGCTCGGGGCACTAGCTGACGAGGTTGGAGCCACAGTGATTTTCCTGGACGGGGTTAGCGATGCGACCTATCAGACCCTGCTGGATCAGTCGCAGGCCTTGGTCAGTGCCTCCTTGGATGAAGGCTTTGGAATCCCCGTGGTTGAGGCAATGAGTCACGGCTGCCCGGTCGTACTTAGCGATATTCCGATCTTTGAAGAGGTTGCTGGGGCCGCTGGGCTGAGGTTTAGCCCAAAGGATCCCGCTGACTTTGCGGCTCAGGTGAGAAAGCTGGATGACCCAAAGGCGTGGAAGCTGCAATCCCAGCTGGGCGTCGATCAGGCCAAATTCTTCACCTGGGAAGACTCGGCAGAGTTGCTGCTTGAGCTTGCCGAGGAACTAACTGCCTAGCGGCTGGGGAGCCCAGCCATCCAATTGCCATCCCTCCAGGTGTCGAAGCACATGGAGCGATGCATTTTGCAGCCGCTCGCCGGCCGGAGGTATCGTGCCATCGGAGACAACATCTAGAACGTAGCGAATCAGAGCACCGTGGCTCACCGCCAAGATTCGTTGGCTGGGGTATTCGCGCTCAATAAAGGTCAGTAGCTGCTCGGCCCGCCTAGTTATCTGGGCAGTGGATTCCGCACCTGGAATCTCATCTAGATGAGCAAACTTGTCGTGCCACTCGGAATAGAGCATCCCCTCACCGATTCCGAAGGCCCGCTCCAGCAGGTGGTCTGTTTCGATGATTTCGCCGTGGCCGGTGTGGTCGGCAATAATCTCTGCCGAGTGCCTGGCTCTACCAAGCGGTGAGGAAAGTATCAGGTCCCACTGCTGATTTGCCACATGCTTCGCGGCGTTGGCGACCTGAGCTATACCAAACTCGTTCATCGGTATGTCAGCTGTACCCTGCAGGCGCAGGTCAATGTTCCAATCGGTTTGACCGTGACGGAACAAACCTAAAACTGTCTCAGTCAAACAGTGCTCCCAGCAGATCGGTGGTGGAGGCATTGATTTTCACGTCAGCTATCGCATCCGCTTTGGTCTCGCCTAGATTCACAATTACAACCGGAATCTCCCGTGCCTTAGCCCGCTTCACCAACCGCAGTCCCGAGTTCACGGTGAGCGAGCTACCCGCAACAAGCATGGCCCCCGCTGAATCAACGAGCGAGTTTGCCAGCTCAACCCGGGTCAGTGGCACCTGCTCGCCAAAGAAAACTACATCGGGCTTGAAATGGGATTCGCAGTCAACGCAGTGCGGAACCTGAAAACCAGCAGGCACCTCAATGTCGGCATCGCCGTCCGGTGCAAATTCCGCCTTCAGGTTTTTCTCCACGCCAGGGTTCAGAAGCCGAATCAGGTCATCCATCTCGGAGCGCGAGATGGTCTTGCCGCAGCCCGTGCAATTGATGCGATCGAGCCTGCCGTGAAGCTCAACGACCTTGGTGGCACCTGCCTTTTGATGCAAACCATCTACGTTCTGCGTGATGATGTGGTGGACTTTGCCAGTTTGCTCGGCCCGAGCAATTGCGAAGTGGCCAGGATTTGGCTCCGCGGCAGCAATGCGGTTAAAGCCAACATAGCTGCGAGCCCAGTAGCGCGCCTGGTGGCTGGGGGAGGTCATGAATTCATCAAAGGTCAGAGGATGGCGCTGCACCCGGCCTTCGCCTCGGTAGTCAGGTATTCCGCTGGAGGTGGAGATGCCGGCTCCGGTGAGCACAAGGGTGGCAGCGCCGTCGATTAGCTCTCTGGCGCGCTCAAGTGAGTAGCTGATAGCAGGATCAAAGATTTCGTTACTCACAGGGCGATTCTAAATCGTTCGTGTCCGAGAGGGGACTTGAACCCCTACCCTCTATGCGAGGACTAGCACCTCAAGCTAGCGCGTCTACCATTCCGCCACCCGGACAGATGACAGCACAATCTACCACGAAATGACCCGCCAATACACCTTGCTACTTGGCTAGCGGGCACACAGGCGCTAGTTTTTAGTTATGAGCGAGCAACCAGCGATGGCACTGCAGAAGCTAGTTTCTGCCCTCGAGCAGCACCTCGATGCCTGCGCGACCAAGCGCGATGGCAGCGATGAGACCTTGAATCGCTCGTATGAAAATCTCGAGGACGCCTTCCTTGGCTACGAGGAGGCTCTGCAAGAGGCATTTGGCGAGTACCTACCGTTTGAATTGGCAGAAGAATAAATAGTGAACATTTTTGAGGCCATCCTGCTTGGCCTGATTCAAGGCTTGACCGAGTTCCTGCCAATCTCCTCATCTGCACACGTCCAAATAGCTCAGGAGCTGTTGGACCTTGGCACGCTCTCGAAGCCGGAGCTGACGGCATTCATTGCGACCATCCAGATTGGCACCGAACTGGCCGTGATTAGTTACTTTTTCAAAACGATTGTCGAAGTACTAAAGGCCTGGTTTACCGGTGGCTTTAGGCCGTGGTCGAAACAGGATTCGAACTCAAAACTAGGTTGGCTGATCATCGTCGGAACTTTGCCGATTGTGATCCTCGGTTTGAGCTTCCAAAACTTCTTGGAAAACGACGTTCGTCAACTCTGGATTATTGGCTTCACGCTGATTGTGTTCGGAGTGATTCTGGGACTAGCGGATAGGTTCGGACGCAAAACAAAGCCGCTGAGCGAGCTTGGAGTTGGCAGCGGTATTGCTTTTGGTCTGGGTCAAGCGATGGCGCTCATCCCGGGAGTTTCCCGATCGGGCGGCTCAATCACGGTTGGTTTGCTGCTGGGCTTCACCCGGGAAGCAGCGGCTCGCTACAGCTTCCTGCTGGCTATTCCAGCAGTGCTGGCTAGCGGTAGCTATCAGTTTTTGAAGACAGTGGGGGACCTGCCTGCTGACCTGCTGCTCGGAACCGCCGTGGCCACCGTGGTTAGCTTCGCTGTGGGATACGCGGTCATCGCTTGGCTGCTGCGCTACCTGATTCGCGGTTCCTACCTGCCGTTTGTCATCTGGAGAGTTGCTGTGGGGTCGCTGCTGCTCTTGGCATTGGGAATCGGGGCTATCTAAGCGCCCTCACCCTTGCTCTCTGGGCGCTGGCGTAAGTAGCGCTCAAACTCCCGAGCTAGTGCATCGCCGGAAGCTTCTTCACTGTCTTGCTCGTCGCGCGTTTTTTCGAGCTGATCGACATAGGAGGAGAGTTCATCATCTCCGGCGCTCATTTCGTCTATTGAGCGCTCCCACTCGAAAGCCAGCTCGGCAAGATCTGCGGTGTCGAATTCAAACCTGGTGA
>JALQVB010000034.1 GCA_023260495.1 Aquiluna sp. | reverse complement strand
TCACCGCTGGGCTGCTGTTTTTGGAATCACTGCAGCTCTACGTCGAGGGATACGTTGCCACCCTCTTGGCGGTATTGGAGGTTCCCGGCATCATCGTTGGTCTGGCGCTTGCCTCAAGAGGAATATCGAGAAGTGTCTCGTGGGGTAAATCGCTCCGCGAGGTGTTGACCGGAAAGTCGATATTCCTGCTGGTTGGTGGACTTGCACTGGGCTTTACGACCGGAGCCGGGGGCTACACCCGCATTGAAGACTTATTCGGCGGCCTATTCACCGGTGTTCTCACCTTGTTCCTGCTGGAGCTTGGAATCGTGGCGGGTAACAGACTTCGCGATGTTAGACACGGCGGCATAGGGCTGGTGGTCTTCGGCACCTTGTTCCCGCTGCTTGCGGGAACCCTAGGGGTGCTTACCGGACACCTAACGGGAATGGGAGTAGGAGGCAGCGCAGCGCTCGGAGTGATTGCAGCCAGCTCCTCATACATCGCCGCTCCTGCCGCCGTTAGGCTCGCGCTCCCCGAGGCTTCGCCTGGGATTTATCTCTCGGCAAGCCTCGGCATCACCTTCCCGTTCAACCTCACCATTGGCATCCCTGCCATGCTTGCCATAAGCCAGTTCATCGAAGGAGTTGGATTGTGATTCTGAAACAGCGAAAGCTAGTAACCATCGTGATTGAATCCTCGCTTGCCCGCCGCCTAGAGCAAGATCTGTTGGCCTGCGGAGCAAAGGGCTTCACCTCGAGTGCGGCTCATGGAACCGGACCGCGAAACCTACGGGCCAGTGATATCGAGGGCGGCAATGTGCGGATTGAGTCGGTGGTGAACAACGAGGTGCTGGAGCTGATTCTGGAAAAGCTAAAGCTGGACTACTTTCCGCACTACGCACTCAGCTGCTGGGTCAGCCAGGTTGAGGTGGTGCGGGACGACCGCTACTGACGCCCCCTCGGCCAGGTAAGGATGATTGAGCTGGCAATGACCGCCAACAGCGGAATCATGCCGAGCGCCCAGGCAATGCTGATGCCGAAGATGGCCAGCAGGCCGGTGAGGGTGTTGGCGATGTGGCCAATCCAGATCTTTATCTTGCCCCGCCTGGCCAGGACTGCCAGCAGAACATCGATGACCCCGATGAACACGAAAAAGGCCAAGATGCCGGCAACGGCTCTTGCTAGATCTTCCACTCGGTGTCTTTCTTTAGGCCTTTGACAATCTTATTTGCGGCCATCTTGAGCGGCCTGATAGTGGTCACCTTGGGGCTTTGCTCAAAGAGCTCGGCGGTTGCGTTGTCCAGGGCAGTCAGATAGAGCTCGCCTTCGTAGCCGAGAGATCTCATGGCTTCTAGCAGCAGGGTATTGCTGCGTCGGTCAGGAGCGGTGCAGATGATGGTGCTGGTCTGGTGAATCGGAAGCAGCTTGGCAAAGTCGGGGTCGCCGGCATCGCCAAACAGCGTTTCGGCACCAAGCGCAGCGGCTTTTGACAGCGCCTCGGGGTCCATCTCCACGACTAAGACTCTGGACTGGTTCGAAATAAGCCCGGAAATCACCTCGCTGCCGAACCTGCCGGCACCAACCACTATGGCGTCGTAGCTCTTCTCCGCCTGCTCCTCGTTCACGCCATTGTCCTTGGATCGTTCGAACTTAGTCATAAGCTTTTGCACCCTGGCAAAAAGCTGATCCGAGTAGAGGATGAAGTAGCTGGAAATTGTGATTGTGAACAGGCCAACCAGGGTTACCAGGCTCAGCACCGCGCTGTTTACCTGACCAAGCGAATAGCCAAGGGCAATCAATATCAGCGAAAACTCGGAAATCTGGGCCAAAGCCATTCCGGTCTTAAACGTCGTTTCGGCCCGGTAACCCATCCGGCTCATAATCACAAAAATAATCAGCGGTTTGCCGATAAGCACAAACAGCGACAGCACGATTGCCGGCAGCAGCTGGGAGATGGCATCGGAGAAAGTTAGCGATGCACCGAGCTCGATGAAGAAGAACAGCAGCATGACATCCCGCAGGCTAACCATGCGAGCACTCAGGCTCTCGCGATAGGCCGTTGAGGCAAGTGAGACACCGGCCACGAAGGCGCCAATTTCCATGCTCAAGCCGATCATTGAGCTGGCTGCCGCCAAAACAATCGCCCAGGAAACCCCAAAGAGCAGCGTCAGTTCCGGGCTCTTCGCGATCCAGTCCAGAATTTTGACCAAGAAAAAGCGGGTGAAGAGCGCGACGGCACCAAGGAAGATGATGCTTCCGATGAATGTCTGAGTCAGACTCTCAATAGCGTTTGCACCCGGTGTTCCTATTGTCACGATGACCACCATCGCCACCACAACCAGAATGTCCTGGATGATCAGAATTCCAACGGCGATGCGGCCATAGAGCCGATCCAGCTGGCGCTTATCACCCAGCAGCTTGATGATGATGATCGTCGATGAGAAAGTCAGCCCGACTGCGATATAGAGCGAGGTCGTAACATCGAAACCAAACAGCAGGGCAATTGCAAAACCAACAGCGGCCGTAAATACAACCTGCGCCATACCGCCAATTGCCGCCACTTTCCCGGTGGATTGAATCATGTGGAAGTCAAGTTTGAGACCGACCAGGAACAGCAGAATAGCGATTCCGAACTTGGCAAAGAGGATGATTTCCTCGGCGTTGGACACCAAATCAAAGGCGGTTGGGCCCGCCAGAATGCCAACAATTATGTAGGAGACGATGATTGGCTGTCTTAGGAGCTTGGCAATCATGCCAGCGCCAACGGCCAGCGCCAAAATCAGCGCAACCGAAACAAAGGAGCTCTCCAACACTCTCTAAGTTTACGCAGAGCCCGGTTACGGACAGGTTTCGCGATTTCCCCTAGGCGTCAGCACCAAGGTTGCCGGCAAGGCGGGTGTGAAGCAGCTCACTAGCCTCATTCATACCCTTGATATAGACGCTTTTGCCCATGGATTCGTACTTAGTCTGGATGCTGTCCAGAGCCGCCACGGTCGAGGCATCCCAGATGTGGGAACCAGTGAGGTCAATAACTATGTTGTCCGGGTCATCGGCATACTCAAACAGTGTGGTGAGGTCGTTCGAGGAAGCAAAGAACAGTTCCCCTTGCACGGTATAGAGCGCGGCCTCAATCTCGTCATCGCCGCCGACGACTCTGGTCACGTTTGCGAAGTGCGCCACGCGCCTTGCGAAGGCAACCATTGCCACGATCACGCCGGCAATCACGCCGATTGCTAGGTTGTGGGTCCAAACCACAACCACCACGGTGGTGAGCATCACTGTGGTTTCGCTCTTAGGCATGCGCTTTAGGCTGCTGAGCTGGATGCTGTGCCAGTTGAAGGTGGCAACCGAAACCATGATCATCACTGCCACAAGTGCTGCCATCGGAATCTGTCCAACGATGTCGCCCAGGGCGACAACCAGAATCAGTAGGAAGGTGCCGGCCAAGAACGTTGAGATTCTGGTTCTTGCGCCAGAGACGCGAACATTGATCATTGTTTGACCGATCATCGCGCAGCCACCCATGCCACCGAAGAAACCAGAAATCACGTTTCCAACTCCCTGAGCCAGAGACTCTCGGGTCTTCTGAGAGTGGGTATCGGTGATCTCATCGACAAGCTTGGCTGTCATCAAGGACTCGAGCAGTCCAACCAAAGCCATCGCCAGGGCAAATGGCGCAATTATGTTGAAGGTCTCCATCGTTAGCGGCACGTTCGGCACAAACATCTCCGGCAGAGACCTTGGCAGCTCGCCCTCGTCCCCCACCGTTGGAACCGAGATGCCAGCGATAACAACCGCACCGGTAATCGCCACGATGGTCACTAGCGGTGCCGGAATTACCTTGGTCACCTTGGGCATAAACACCAGAATCACGAGACCCGCAGCAACAAGCACATAAACGGCGACCGGGACGTCAATCAAATGCGGAATCTGTGCCATGAAAATCAAAATGGCCAGCGAGTTTACAAAGCCAATCATGACGCTGCGCGGGATAAAGCGCATGAGCTTCGCCGCGCCAACAGCACCCAGAGCAAGCTGGAAAATACCGGCCAAAATCACCGTCGCAAAAAAGTAGTCGAGGCCGTAGTCCCTTGCTACTGGCGCAATAACCAGGGCAACGGCTCCGGTGGCGGCGGAGATCATGGCGGGACGCCCACCCAATATCGCCGTGGTGACTGCCATGACAAAACTGGCAAACAAGCCGACTCTTGGATCCACACCGGCCAAGATGCTGAATGAGATTGCCTCAGGAATGAGCGCCAGCGCCACAACAAGGCCGGCTAGCACCTCGCGCAACAGAATCTTTGGGCTGCGAATGGCCTCTAAAACGGTGGGCCTTGCCTTGTATCTGGGATCCTGCCCCCGCACGAGCGTGGTCAGCTTGGACAAAAGGGAATTCTTCAAAATCTTGCCTTCGTTGGGTATTTTCGAGACGCCACTGAGGCAAATCGTGAGTCGGGGAGTTGCTCACCCGCACCCCTACCCTAACGCACACCGTTTTTTGCGCGTCCTGACATCTGCTCTGAGCTACCCTCGAACCATGTCCTTTGCAGAATTCGAATCAATCGCGACCGCACGCAGATCAACCAGAGACTTCCTAGCCGATCCTGTCGACCAGAAGCTCTTGGAGCAGATCCTTGAGCTTGGCATCACGGCTCCCAGCTGGTCCAACACCAGACCCTTTATGGTCGGGGTCGCAACTGGTGAGCAGCGAGATCGGATAAGCGAAAAGCTAGTTAGCAGGTTGCGTGCGAATGCAAATGAGCCGGGAATGGGAAATAGCCCCGACTTTACGCATGAGATTCCCTATCCGGCAGGATTGGTTGAGCGAAGCCAGCGGGTAGGAAAAGGCATCTACGACACTCTTGGCATCGACCGCGCTGATAAGGAATCAAGGTTTAGGTTCTTGGAGCGCAACTACGAATTCTTTGGCGCTCCGGTTGCACTGTTCTTTTTCACCCACCGCGGCCTGGATCACTTTGGGACTCTTGACCTCGGTCTTTATATGGAAAACGTCATGCTGGCGGCTCAGGCGGCCGGGCTTGGCACTTGCGCGCAAGGGTATCTGGGCAACTATCCAGACATCATCAAAGAAGAGTTCGATGTGCCAGCGGAGTATGCGCTGGTATGTGGCATGTCACTCGGCTACCCCTCACATCACCCAATCAATGGCTGGAAAGCGGAGCGACTGCCACTTCAGGAGCTGACCGCGAAGCCAAAGAACTAGAGCGATTTCTTCTTTCTGTAGTAGGCCACCAGGGCATTGGCGTGACCGTGCCCCATCTCGTGCTCGGACTTCATAAGTGCCACCATCTCCATGTGGGCTTTGTCCCTGTGGGAATCAAGAATGCCAAACCAGTGCTCAACGGGTTTGCCGTACTTTTTCTCGATGGACGGGAAGTAGCTCTGCGGACCGGTAATTTTTTCGCTCACCTAGAAAACCTATACCCGCATAAAAACTTTGCTTGGTTAGCCGGTGCTAGCATCCGAGAATGCGAATCACCGTAGACGCACTAATAAAAGCTCCGGTTGAAGTTGTCTGGGATGCCTACACCAACCCCAAAGAGATTGTTCACTGGAACTTCGCGTCAGATGACTGGTGCTGCCCAAGCTCGACGGTAGACCTCAGAGTCGGCGGGCGATTCAGCTCGCGCATGGAGGCAAAGGACGGCTCAATGGGGTTTGACTTCGCTGGCACCTACACCAAGGTCGAACCCAACCAATTGCTCGAATACCAATTCGGCGACAGAGTGGCCGAGATTGGTTTCAACTCGGAGGAGGGCGGCGTCCGAGTCGTCGTGTCATTTGACCCGGAAACCGAGAATCCCATCGAGATGCAGCAAATGGGCTGGCAGGCAATCTTGAACAACTTTGCTGCGCATGTGAGCAAGAAGTAGGTAGCGATGATGTATGGGTACCTGCTGGGACTTGCCATCGGGCTCTACATGATGTGGGGTGGGGCAACCAAGTCCAGTGCGAAGCCCTACTACTACCTGCACGCGCGAGCCAGCCTGCTTTGGAAAGACGGGGCTCACCGGTTCTTGTTTATTGCTGGACTCTTAGTTTGCTTAGCGATGTTAGCCCTGAGCTTGGCTTAGTCATGGGTTTGGGGCGAGGAAATGCGCTGCCAGCTGGCCCACTCGTAACCGGCGACCATTGTGAACATCCAACTTTCACCGCATTCACACGTCCAGGAATCGCCTGGACTGCCGCTGATAGGAGGCATGCAGGGATGCTGACTATTCCCTATGTCACCAGTTAGGTAATCACCCATGAAGAGAAGAATAGTGGCGGCCACTGGGTAGGGGCGCAAAAGAGAATCCTCCCTGAACGGAGGTATCTGGGGAAACTGGTCATCTCTATCTAGCCCATTAATCCAATGGTGACGAGCCCGCATCGTCTGAAATCAGACTCCAAATCAGACTATTTTCGAAGACTAATCAGCAGAAAGACTCAGGCCCTCAGTCGGCTTTCTTTTCCGAATAATCGTGCGACCTACTGAGATTACTCCGGTGAGTAGAACTACGACTATTGCTCCAATCAGAGCAAACGAGCCCAATGCCAAAGCCCAAAATTCTTCAACCAGAAGTCCGTCTTCAGCAACGTAAGAATCTGAGGCTCCGTAAAAGGTAAGCAAGCCCGTGGCGGTCAAAAGCATTACTCCCGCGATGGATAGTCCGATTTTGGTGGTGAGCGTCACGAGCAAATGGTAGCAACCGGAAAAGTCTCATTTTCCACGCCAGATAAATGAGCCGGATTGAGACAAAAGAAAACCCTCCCCCGAAGGGCGGGTATCTGTGGATACTAGGAGGCCGTGTAGCACGCTAGTTCAATGGATTAGGGCCGTTGTTATTCAAAGTCACACTATTTGTCAGAGAAATGTCAGCCCCGTTCTAACAACGGATTGTCTGGATTTCCGATGTTGGCTGCACAATGCTGGTGGCAAAAGTGCTCGGTATGGGAACCTGCACTCAGAGCTATCTGTGCAACCAGTCCGAATGAAGTCACGAGGAACTTAGGAAATCGGAAGGCTGTGCACTGGTTTCTGAGATGAGCGTCGGCTAATAATCAGATTTCCCTATCATCAGTTGATGCGTTGCTAAGTTGGATATCAATGAACTGCTCGTGGAACTATTTGCAACTTGAAAAAGCATGAATTGGAAGATCTCAGAAAAATCAGTCATCGTCACCGGTGGCACTTCGGGGATTGGCCTGGAGACTGCTCAGGAACTAGCAGGCCGGGGTGCCGAGGTAATTATCACCTCTCGTGCGAAAGCCAAGGCCGAAGCGACTGCACGGAAACTGAGTAAAGGTGAAGCATCAAGGGTTTCTGGCCTTGAGCTTGACCTATCAAACCTGAACTCAATACGCTCCTTTGTATCCGAGCTTTCAAAAAAGACAGAACGAGTGGACGTGTTGATAAACAACGCGGGAACCATCACCGGGAGAAGGATTCAGACCGCCGACGGGTTTGAATACACATTCGCATCAAACTACCTTGGCCCCTTTCTACTCACCAACCTCTTGCTACCGAAGTTAGAAGTTGCGAGCTCTTCGCGCATCTTAAATCTCTCGAGTGAGCTTTATCGGGGAGCAAAGAGGGGGCTAGATTTTTCAGACCTTCAACTGTCAAAGAGATACTCGCCCTCCAAGGCTTACGCAAACTCGAAATTGGCGATGATGCTGTTTACATTTGAATTGCGCCAGAGATTTCGTGATCGGGGAATCGAGGCGTTTGCGATTCACCCCGGTGTTGTGAAAACAAACTTTGGCTCCGGAGAGAACAGCTCGAAATCCATGGCTCTGATGATGAAGGTGATGGGGCCCTTCCTAAAATCCGCCGAACAGGGTGCGGAGACGAGCGTGCTTTTAGCAACCTCGCAGGAAGTTGATTTTGGTGGAAACTGGTACTGGTCCGAAGGTTCACCAATCAAGCCCTCATCCTTCGCTCAAGATGGCTTGGCTGCAGCAAAACTTTGGTCGGCATCAGAGAAGTTTCTACGGCTGGACCAATAGAGCGCCCTTTAGCTGTTTGAAGAGTCCTTTGGACTCGATTCCGAATGGCCGGGACAGAGTTCTAAACCACCCTCTTGAAGAGCTGCGCAAAGCTGGGGCGAACTAGAGCGGCTCCGCGGCCTTGGGTCATTAGAGACTCTTGGGAAACCTTGGAGGGAGATTTGAACTGAAAGTACTCGTCTATGTCTTCCGTGATGACTGAGTATGAGCCCGATCTATGCAATATCGCACCCAAGGGCCTCAATGAGTCGCTGAGAATGGCGAGGCTAGAGTCTGCATGGCTGTTATTGGTTAATAGAACGCCATTCGGTGCCAGGTACCGAAGTGCGGGCTTCAATGAGGGTCCGCTGAAAAGCGAGACAACAAGGTCGAAAGACTGCTCTGAAAGTGGAAGACCTGCATTGAAGTCGCCATGAATGAATCTCACGTTTGGCATTTTGGGTTTGTCGTTTCGACTCTGGAGCTGTTGCAAAACCAGTTTTTCGTCGGCAAAAAACTTTTGCGCCCTTTTGTCCACGTCGACATAGGTGACCTCGGACCAAGTCATTGAAGGGGAGAGATCTACGTAACTTCCCAAATACAAGACCTTGCGTGGATGAAGCTGCCTATCCACCACTCGGAATAGCTCTGTCCGATCACCAATAGTTTCCCGATAGGAAAACCAACTAGTTTCGACCATTTTTCAATGGTACCCAGCACTCTTGTGAAAAAGACAACCCTCCCCGAAGGGAGGGTATCTGTGGAGACTAGGGGCGTCTATTTACCCCGCCAAACCAATGGTAGAAAGCCTACGTTGTGTGAAATCAGACTATAAATCGGTCTATTTTTCGGCCCCAATAGGGTGTCTCCTGCCGTTCAGCAGGGTAGAAATCAACGTGTGCCTGACGAGGATCTTGTAGCTAATAAGGCCAATGAAAATAGTCATGAGGGTGGTGAGCAAGATCGTGGGCAGGGAGCCAATGCCCAGCTGACTGAAGGCAATCAAGAAGAAAAACACCAGGGGCAAGTGAATTAGGTAGATCCAGTAACTTGCGTCCGAAACGAAGCCCAGCATTTTGCCCTGCTTGGTTGCGAACCTAAGAAACAAACCCAGAACGCCATATGTGCCGGAAACTACGGCTGCGGCGTAAACCCAGCCGGTAACTAGCAGGTCCCAGTCTTGAATCACAAAGAAAACGCAAAAGCTTGCGACAAAAAATGTGGCCAACCCAACGGCCCTTTGCCTTAGAAATTGCAACCAGCGATCCTGTTGGAAGTAGGCAACTACGCCAGAGAAGAAAATCAGGAAGTACAAAAGCAAAAGCCCCGGATCAGGAACGATGCGGGTGCTGGTCGCAAGAGTGCCTTCCTTGTCAAAGACACCCGGAATTAGTGGAAAGACGGCGACTAGTAAGGCGAGAAACAGTGTCGGTGAGATTGATTTGGTTAGTAGGAGTTGTAGTGGCTTAGCCAGAGCCCATGTGGCCAGAACGAACAGCGTTAGAAAATAAAGAAACCAGAGGTGTCCAAAATCAATTGGCAGTATGTCGAAAGTGTTTCTCCCGGTGAGCCAAGCACCTTGACTGGTCCAGCTATTGGCAAAAACCAGAGGAATCCAGAAGATGCCAAGAGGCAAAGTGATTCGAGCCAGTCTGTTCTGGAGAAACTTCCTTGTTCCTCGAGATTCCAAGAGATAGGCGGCGAAGAAGCCTGCAATGACAAAGAATGCTGGCATTCTGAATGCGTGCAAGAACTGGTGTGTGAAAACAACTGAGAGAAATTCCCCGAGGCTTTCTGGCTCTTGATAGAGAAAAACGAACACAGAGGCGTGAAAAAGCACTCCCAGAAGAAGCAAAGTCCCTCTGGCGTTGTCCAGTCCCGCAATTCGTTCGATCTAGACAGAATAACTTGAAGAGGAAAAAGTACGGTCCCGTCTGGGGAATGGTGTTGGATGGAGGCCGAGAGCGCAAGCTGGCCAGAGGGGTCTAATAAATTGTGGCCGGTGGTGAAATTCCCGCTATTTCATCTTCCTAATCAGCAGTCGCGCCAAGGCAATTATGGCTGTGAGTGACCCGATAAAGATCGCCCCAATCAAGCCAAATGATCCCAAGGCCAAAGCCCAAAATTCTTCGACCAGCAGGCCGTCTTCGGCAACGTAAGAACCTGAAGCTCCGTAAAAGGCAAGCAATGCCATGGCGACCAGGAACAGTGATCCCGAGATCGAAAGTCCTATTTTGGTGGTGAGCGTCATGGGCTAACAGTATCAACCAGGGGAAAAATATTTACCTACCCAAATCAAGGAGCCGCATTGAAGCAAAAGAAAACCCTCCCCGAAGGGAGGGTATCTGTGGAGACTAGAAAACTCCACTATGCCTGTATTTGCTGGGCTGTAGGGGTGGTAATTTCCGGATTTCAAACAGAAATTCAAGCATGAACAGCTCTTAAAGTTCATATTGCATCGACGTCATCATTCCGGCTTCCATGTGATATGAATTGTGGCAATGTAAGGCCCAGAGACCTGGGTTGTCGGCTTGAACCAAAACCTCGGCTATCTCCATAGGTTTAACAATCAAAGTGTCTTTTCTGGGACCATTGTTTACATAAGAGCCATTGCTTGCCGTCACCTGAAAGGTGTGACCGTGAAGGTGCATGGGGTGAAACATCATGCTGTTATTTACGAATCTAAGAGTCAAAAAGTCCCCTTGTTTGACCTTTAGGGCCTTAGAGAAGTAATCACTGGCACCGTTTAT
>JALQVB010000033.1 GCA_023260495.1 Aquiluna sp. | reverse complement strand
AGGTTGGCGTTAGGCCCGGCGTAGCCGCTCTTGCAACGCCTACAAAGCCGAATGTGAGCATCAGAGCAGTTGCTAATGAAACGAGCTTCCTGAGTCTCAAGAAATTTCCTTAGGTTGGTGAGGTCTATTGAACCCTACGCCCAGTAATAGCGGGAAGAACAAGAAACTTCGGTTAACCGCAAATTCAATGACTTCGGGACTCCCAGGAAAGACTGCCGCTGAGTCGGGTGCTATGGACTAAAAGGGGAGACTCTAACAACATCACCGAACTCTCCAGACTCGATGTTGGTTATGACCCACCCCTCATGCTCGACACTCTCGCCTTGTTTCAATGGAGAGTTGAGAACCCAGCCACCAGCAATCACATCGCCAGGGGCTAGCGATGTGAAAGGGCCATCGCCTTGGTTCCCACTTCGACTTGTATCAACTTCATACACAAACGCGCCTTCGGACTCCTGGCCCAGCAGGACGTCGTAGCCTGTTCGACGCCTCGACTCCACGACTATTGCCTTGGAGTCGGAGAGTGGAATAACCAACCCCTCAACTCGATCACCCGGCCAAGCCACCGGGCTGAGGAGATGCGTGGACTCGGCAGAATCCGTTTTGCAATGAATTTGAGAATCGAGCTCGACTCCAAGAACGAAGCGATTCCAGACTGTCAGCTCCGGCACCCCGTAGTGCAGCATGATGTCAAAGCCCATGTTTCCGGTGAAGCCAGAATCCGTCAGTCCTAGCATGTGGCCGAACTCGTGAATCCAATTCGGTATGTTTCTAGGCCAGTCCCCGCCGTGAACCATGAAGTTGTAGACGGTCTTTTCTTCGGTGTAGGCGATGAGGTTGCTTCCCCGCATTCCTGCCTCCGCTATGAATGTTGCGACCGAATTTCTGGGAGTGGTTGGAGAGTGTGCCAATACGATTACGTCAACGTCCGAGAAGTCAATCAAGCTATCGGCCAAGTCAACCGCCTCGGCGATGTAGTCCGCATATGCCTGCCCATTGAAGTTCGGGAAGGCGTCACCGAGCCCGTAGCTCGAAACCTCTCCCGGAAGGTGAATGTACTCATCAGGAATGCGCACCTCGAAGTTGGTTCGACCATCAGACATGCGGGACCAAAACTTTGCCACGGCATCTGTGGCATCGAATACATCGTCTGCAGGCGAGCTGGCACTTCCATGGTCGGCAAAATCAACCGGTATCACCTGGATGACAACTTCGCTATCCATAGCCGCTCGCTCAGGCACCATCGGGAAACCGGACACCATATGTGGCCGTCCCGACCAGTCGACATCCGCCTCGCGAAGGCGACATGGATCAACATCACTAAAAACCGAAGGGTCCGTAAGCCCAGATGAGGGCTTTGCCTGACTAACTTGTGGCTGAATGTAGACATAAGGGCTATAACTGAACGTCGATGATTTGGGGACAGCGACTGGAATAAGCGGCTTTAGTGTCTCCTGATCGATCTCGAAGGCATTCGGGCTGCGACGGAAATTCGATAACTGGTAGCACTCAAGGTAGGCAACTGTGCCGTCCTCGAGATAGCCAGGGATGGGGGTGTCATGGATGGCCCCGTCGCATGGTTCACCCTCAACAAAGGTGTAGGGAACGACCGGGATTGCATCGACATTTTCAAGAAAACCTTGGCCATCCACACCCTTGCTGAGCCCAAAGTAAACCGGCGTGGTTGTCCCCTCCCCAGATTCCCCAAAATGCTTTGCTTTTAGCTCTGGGGTGAGCTTGGTGAGCTCGCAAGCGATGCCGTCCCGATCATCGTCAAGCACCTCTAGTTGGCTGTATAGGTTGTCATCTACCAACCATTCCTCAAGGTGTCCAGAGCCTATGTTTTCCGCACCTGTTCGGCCCACTCCTCCAAGAAATTCGAGATTCACCTCTTCACAGTTGGCAAAACTGATCACTGACTCTTCGGGATCCTCAGCGCAACCAATTAGGCCCGTTACCAGAAGAAGGGGCAGGGCGAGCTGCCTTGCGACGGTTTTCATTTCACCGAATACGCAGTTCTTCTGAGCCTCTCACCATCTAGGTAGATTTCCAGGGCATTCTTTTGGCCGCTCACCAATTCGACCGTGCGGACCAGATATTCAAACCCGTTCGCGCTCCTCAGCTTGGGATCGGTTTCATCAACAGCCCTCACCCAGGCAGTCTCTCGACCGTTGACCATGAACTGGATCTTGCCAGCCCCGACAACATTCTTGGCATACATCTTGACCGTGCCATCGTCTAGCTTCTTGGTCCAAACCGCGAGCGCTCCGGTTGCTTGAACGGCCCCCGTAACCTTTGCGGCTATCGCCAATGTGGCCTCTTCGCCGTCCTGGTTGGTGCCCGATATTTGCAGCAGGTAATCACCGGATGCAGCGTTCGGTTGCGCGGAGAAGTCGAAGGAGCCGTCATCAGCTACCGTTGCGCTTCCAAGTTCGATTGTCTCTAGCGAGGCAATCCGCAGGAAGCTATGCAGCCAGGCTGCCTGAAGCTGGGCCGTTGGAACGAGGTAGAAGTAAACCGTGCTCTGAGGTTCATAACCCGATGCTGCAAACTCAAGCCTGCTGCCAGACTCAATGGTTGCACTTCCTGTGTCGTCAACTCTCAGTCCACTATCTGCCTTGAGATCGAGCTTTAGGCTTCCAGCGTCCAGGGTCACTTGCTTTCCAGACTCGGCCACCTTGGAAGCGACATCCCGCACCGTACCATCAGATCCCACAAGAGCGAACTTGGTGCCAGCTGGAAGCGGCTTTGAGATAGCTGGGATTGCAAGCGGTGGTGCGGCGACAAAGCCTCCACCTCCACCGCCGCCTCCGCCGCCGCCTCCCTGCTGGGGCGCGGCCACGGCAGCAGTTGCAACCGACTCACGAGTAATCGAGCTGATGCCAGTCTTGGTTCCGATTACGGCAAAGGAAATTTCTGACCCGAGATCACCTTGCGTAAGGGTGTAGCTCGTCCCGACGGCACCAAAGATAGGAACACCATCGCGGTGCCACTGGTAGCTGAGGATTGCGCCCTCATCCCAAGTTCCAACACTTGCCGAGAGGGTTGTGCCAATGGTCGCAGAGCCGCTGATTGTCGGCACTGGCGATGAAACCATGGCCACTTCGAGCACCTCCTCAACCTGGTCTACTTCGGTAACCGGCCCCACCGCGAGAGAGATCTCGGTGACGGTCTCGTAGCCATCTTTCGATGAGGTGACCTCAAAGGTAATCAGCGCACCTAAGTCGGCTGCGGAGAGGGTCCTGGAGGTAGCCGTAGCCGATGGGATGGCAGTGCCATTTCTCAGCCAGCGGTAGCTCAATGAGGTGCCTGCGTCCCAAGTGCCAACGGTTGCCGTGAGCACTCCATCGACCACTGCATCTCCAGCAATGGTTGGGGTTGGGGTGAGAGTTTGCGAAGACAGCACAGGAACAACCGGAGCTGGTGCAGCTACCAATGAGGTTTCCGCGCTGGTCTTTGTTTGTGTCTGATATCCGCTCTTTGTTCCGGTGACTCGCACGGTCAGCTTTGCTCCAACATCTGCTGCGGTAAGTGTGTAGCTAGAGGATGTGGCCCCACTGATTGGGCTTCCAGATCGCAGCCACTGGTAAGAGAGCGATGTCCCTGCGTCCCAGCTGCCAGCGGCAGCGGTAAAGGTCTGGCCCTGCGTCGCGGTTCCCGAAATGGTAGGCACCGGTGCGCTCGCAAATTGGCTCGCCGTCACAGCAGATGTTGCAGCGCTTGTCTTGCTGACTGAGTTGAAGCCTGCCTTGACACCGGTCACGACCACAGAAATCTCTGAGCCCAAATCGCCCAACGTGAGCTGATAGGTACTGCTTGTCGCAGAAAGAATAGGAGCCCCGTCGCGGCGCCACTGGTATCCGAGAGTCACCCCGGCATCCCAGGAGCCCGGAACTGCAGTCAGGGTTTGGCCGAAGCTGGTTGTTCCAGTAATGGTTGGTGTTGGGGTGAGAGTGAGGTCCTGAATCTGAGCCAGCGGCGATGAAGAGACTGAGAGCGACCTGGCACCATAGCCATAGACGTTGTGGGCAATGATTGCAAAGTAGTAGGTAACTCCAGGTGTCAGCCCCTCCACCTCACAAGTGCGTAAGTCGGGGTGCAGCTGGCCGTGGCAGGTTCCAGCGGGAACGAGCTCAAATGGACCCTCGGCGCTGAGGGACATCCAGACCTCGTAGTAGTCAATAAAGGATCCGCCATCACTCCATGGCTCACTCCAGCGAAGCACAACTTTGCCGGTCTCGGCAGTGGCGCTTGGTTGCTCAGGCTTCGATGGCGTACCGGGCATCTCAACTGAAACAGTCTGGTCAGCATTATTGACTGTTAAGGACTTGGTGGTGACTCGAGCGGCATCCATTGGGTGAGTCACCGCAAAGGTGTGGGTCGGTGCCGAGTTGTAATAGCGAGAGTCGAGCAGGCCAACCTTGATGACACCATCGGCACCCGATACCGGTCCGGAATGTGAATAGCCAGCAGGCCAATAGGTGCAGGAGGAGCCAGTTGCACCAATGAATGCGGTGTAGGAACCTACCTTGCAGCCACTCGCTAGGCCTGAATAGGTGAGCTTGGCCTCATCCACAGGCTCCAATGATGCGTACTCGACAATGTTGAAAGTGGCGTAGTGGAAATACGGCATAACAAGGTCGACGACTGAGTCCTCTGTGACTGTCAAGTAGCCACCAGCGTGCATGCCCCATGGGAGCTGAGGGTTGGTTAGGTTGCTGGTGCGCGCATACCTAGAGGTCTCCACAAAAAGCTCGCCAGGCGTTCCCATGCTGGCAGAGATTGAGTATTGCCCCTGGCTGTTGGTGTATACGGTAGTGGCGTTGACGTTACCGATGCCACCGTTTTGTCCCTCACCCAGCCATTTCACCGGAGCATTCGCAACCGGCGTTGTGCCGTCTGCCAAATAGACCGTGCCGGAGATGGTTACCGGTCCTGGCATGTTTACGGTCTGGCTTCCGCCGGCACTTGTGGAGAGTGAGAAGGTCTTGATCTTTCCCGAGTAGGTGGGGTCGGTCACGGAAAGCACGAGGTTCTGCGCGCTAGACCTGAGCACTGAGCTCTCGAGCAGTGCCAGGGTCACCTGTCCGGAGGAGTTAGTCCTTGGCGATGAAGAGGAGTAGCCGGTAGGCAGGAAGCTACAGCTGGATGAGCTGGCTCCGTCAAACATCTCGTAGCTACCTGCCTGACATCCAACGGACAGATCCTTGGCAACGATCTTTGCCCCTGAGACAGCAACGGTGCTGTCGTATTCCTGAATTGTCAGATTATGGGTCACAATCGGTGGAGCTTTGATGTCAATGGTCTGGTTTCCCGACAGCGTTACGATGCTCGATGCCGTAAGGCCCCAAGGCAATAACGGGGTTGTAGGTGTAGATCCGGAAACTCGCTTAGGCGTTGATAGGAATAGGTGTGCAGCGGTATCTGCGGAAACGTCAATGGAATAGGCGCCGCTGCCGTCAGTCGTGACCGATTTGGCATAGGTGTAGTCGCCGTTCACCAGCAGCCCCTGTGCATTCCAACGAACAATGGCGTTGGCGACCGGTGTTGTCCCGTCATCCATGTAGACGTGCCCGGAAAGCGTCACCTTTGGGTCCATGGTCACTGGCACAGTTTGATCGGCCACTGGTGCCAGCGTTGTTGACTCAACTCGGCCATAGTCATTTGGATACACGGTGAGGATCTTGTACTGCCCACCAGAAACTTGATTGGCATCAACCAGAGCGATGGTCACCTCGCCGGAAGCGTCAGCTACTGGACTGTTGTGAGAATAGCCAGTTGGCCAGAAATCACATCGAATATCAGTCGCACCCTCAAACGGGACGTATCCGTTAGCAGTGCAGCCTGTAGACAGGGTGGCATTTTGCAGTGAGGCGCCAGCAACGGGGCTGCTGTTCTCGTCCGTTACCTGGAAGGTGACCAGGTGGGACTCAGGAACAGTAATGTCCTTTGTAACGTCCGCAGTCACTGTCAGCTTTCCTCCGGTAGATAGACCCCAGGGAAGCTGTGGATCGGTCTTGCGCTTGATGTTCGCATAGCGCGGGACATCAACAAAGAGCCGCCCAGAGGTGCCGTTGGAGACCTGCATTACATACTCACCTGACTCGTTGGTGTAGGTGGTGATGGCGTTACTGTTGTTTAGACCTGCAGAGACTCCGTCTGGTAGCCACTTCACTGGCGCGTTGGCAACTGTGGTGCCATCAGGTAGCTGGACTTTTCCGCCGATGAAAGGCAAGTTGGAGGTCCAAGTAATGGAGACGTTGGATTTCACATACGAAGAGTTGGTTGCCGCGTTGTTTGATCGGATTCGGAAGCAGTAGAACTCAGCCTCGTCCAAATCCTGGACCGGGTAGCTGGTGAGACCAGGGCCGATGAATGCCAGGTGCTGGAAGGTACCGGTGCAGCCTGCAGGACCAACTGAGTACTGGATTTCTTGCTCGTAATCTCCGGCAACCGTGTCGGCCCAGTCAAGACGAATTCGATCTGTGTAGATTGCCGACGCGTAGACCTCGCTTTGAGCGCCAGAGAAGGCAGTGGATTCACCTGCACAACCGGCCGCAAGCGCACCAGCATCGACTCGCTTCCCGGACGATGTCACACCATTTGCGCTCGCCGTAATGGCTCCGGTGGCGTAAAGCTTGTCTATTGCGCCCTGAGCACTCATGCCACGGTAACTTCCCACGCAGAGCGCAATTGCACCGGTGACGTGCGGGGCCGCCATCGAGGTACCGCTGAGCTCCTCATAGGTACTACCCAATGTGGTGGAAAAAATCCCCACTCCTGGGGCGAGGATGTCTACACTCTCAGCTCCGTAGTTTGAGAAGCCGGCCAGATTGCCAGACGAGTCAAGGGCACCAACGGATACAACGCAGTCCCAGGGGCGATCTTTGGTGGTGCAGTCGAGGTTCGCCGGGAAAGATGGCGTCACATCGTTATTAAGCCCGTCGTTTCCCGCTGCCGCTACAAAAACGATGCCGGCATCACCACCGCGCCTGACGGCGTCTTGCATCGCAAGGCTTGTGCCCTGCGATCCGTAGGAATTATTTGAGGCAATGATGTCGATACCCATCTGGGTCCGCAGCATTGTTACGTAATCAATACCGCGGATGATGGATGCCAATGAGCCCTCTCCGTCAGTATTCATTACCTTGACGGAGATCAGCTTGGTGTTCCACGTCACACCGGCCACACCAAGATTGTTCCCACCCACGGCAGCGATAGTTCCGGCGACGTGAGTACCGTGCCTGTTTTCATCACCATCAAAAACGCTCGCATCGTCATTTACGAAGTCGTAGCCGTGAATGTCATCGACAAAACCGTTGCCGTCATCATCAACACCCGCTGTTCCGTTTGCCTCAGCGGTATTTGTCCAGATGTTTGCTGCAAGGTCAGGATGGTTGTAATCAATACCCGCGTCGATGACAGCCACATATACGGAAGAGCTTCCGGTGTAGCCGGCAGCCCAAGCACCTGCAGCGTTTGAGCCATAAGCGTTTGCCGGTGTTGTTGAAGCTCCCTGCAACCCCCAGGTAGAACCGTCAACGTAGCTAGGGTCATCGGAGGTGGCTCCAAGAGACATCACAAGATTAGGCTCTGCGTAGAGTACCTCTGGCATCGCAGCCAACTGAGCTATTTGACTGGCTGTTGAAGCAAAAGGGTCGAGCCCGACCAGAAATGTGTTGTCGGATTCTTCTCCAAAGGATTCGAGAACATCGAGTCCGCGAGCACCGAGCAGTTCCTCGGGGTTCTCCACATCGCTCACCAGTCGAACTATCGCCTGAGATCTGACGACCTCGCTGCCATTCACAACGGTCTCGGTACTGGCCAAGGCGGGCTGCACTGGCAACAGCATTGCCAAACCGGTAATCGCACCCAAGAGACTTCTTCTCACTATTCCCCCATCGGAAGTTGCTAGCTACAAGCTACAACCGATGGGGGACATTGTGAACAACAGGGCCGTCACCCATTAGGAGGAGGAACTGAGGACTCAGGGCCTAGCCGGAGTAAGTGGCCCTCCACACCAAACTCGATACCAGCTTGGAATCTTCAATCGGTGGCTCCTTGGTTCTGCTCCCTATCCTGCGGGAAGGCGTGCCAGTGGGGCTGGTGGCACTGGTGGGCGAAAAGACGGAGGCGAACATAACCATTCCCGCCGAAGAGGCAAGGACAGTTCAAAGTGCTATTTCCCTGGCTCTTAGAGCCCTAAGAGGATCAGAGGCAAGACGCAGAGACTTCAAGAACAAGTCCCTAACCGACCGAGAGGCTGCCGTGCTAAGGCAAATAGCAGCCGGCAAGACCAACAAGGAGATAGCTCCTATGTTCAATCTCTCGGTGGCATCAGTGAAGAAGATTGTTCAGGACATCTTGAGAAAACTCGACGCCTCCAACCGCAAAGAGGCAACCGAGATTTTCTTCAACTAGCGCCCGTAAGCCCAGCGCTGCACCCGAGTACCATCGACAAAGACCTCAATAGCGGTCTTACCTTCAACTAGAGACACAGTTCGAACAAGGTAGCCGTCAAAGAGCTTTGAGTCGGCAGCGTCAGTAGCGTTGACCCAAGCAATCTCTTTGCCATTGACAAAGATCTGCACCTTGCCAGCTCCAACAACGTCGAAGACACGAACCTTAACTTCACCGGAAAGCTCGTTCTTCTTTGCCGATGGTCGAACGTCTTGGCCTGCTAACGGAGCTACGGAATCAGCAGAAACACGAATACCGTCCTGCACGGTCAACTTTCCAGAGCTTGAGGTCACGACTAGGTCGTAGGTACCGGCCGCAAGACTTGTAGGTACGGTGATATCAAGCTCAATGTCTGAGTTAACAGAAGCCGCACAATCAAGACCGTCTATTTCAACCTTGGTAATTCCGCGCAAGTTGGATCCTGATACTGAAACCTTGGCCCCTCGAGCCACGGGACCAGCAAGCGCAGGAGGGTTTACGACCGGGCCAGAATATGTAGCGGCTTGCCCCGCGTTAGATGAGCTCTGCTGTGAGCTGCTACTGGATGGTGATCCAGGATCAGTCGCAGGGGCGAGGGTGAGACTCAGGTTGAAAAATGGAATGGGAGGCATTGGGGCAAAGGGGTCCCCAGCCTCGACATCGACAAGGTTCACATTGTCGTAGCGCCACAAAGCGGTTGAGCCGGACAGAATCGCGCTGGCAGCGACACCAACTAGTTTGGTGTCACCCTGAGAGACCGCATTCAGAGTGATGGCAACGGCACTGCCATCAATTTCAAGTGAGATTCCCGTAGGGCTACTCTCTGCCGCTACTGGCTCATCGATTTGGAAAAAGATTGTGTAGCCATCTGCCTGCACCTCTCCTGCCGTAAATGCCGGAACCGACCCGGCACCGGCTGAAGCCGGCAACCCCAGAGAAGTCATTGCGGCTGCAACGACGACGGACATTACAATTCGAGTGACTCTAAGCATCTGTGTCTCCTGCTGTCTAGCTAATTAGTACAAAATACTGAGTTTGGAGTGGCACAGGCGTGACGCAACATTGCAATCCTGTGCGCATAGCGCGGAAGGCGTGCTATAGCTGGCAGGTGTGAATTAGAGGAAGTGTAATTCTGTGCTTAACTGCAATAGCCCCGGCCCTAAGACTGGGGGTATTGAGTTAGTTATTAACTCACTCGGTGTAAGCGGTGCGGGAGGTGCGAACACCATCCAGGTAGATCTCAAGAACGTTCTTACCTTCCTCTAGGAAAATAGTGCGAACCATGTATGAGAAATCGGTAGTCGATCTCAGCTTCGGATCAGCCTCATCCACGGCATTTACCCAAGCAATCTCTTTACCGTTGAGCAAGAACTGCACCTTGCCAGCACCAACGATGTTCTTTGCATACATCTTCACGGTGCCGTCGCCTTGGTTCTTAGTCCATGTGACAACCGTTCCGAGAGGGGTGGCACTGGGGTCTGAGACGGTGATTGCGCCTTGAACAGTCAGCTTTCCATGGGAGCCAATCAACACAAGGTCCTTAGTTCCAGCTGCAACATCATCTGGCACGGTAAACGAGCAGGAGCTGTCGGTGCAGTCAGCGACTGCGCCGATGCCATCTAGCTCGACTGAGGTGATGGTGCTAAGTCGCTTGCCGGTAAGCATTACAACTTCTCCGGGAGCGGCAGATTCGCTTATCGGGTCAAGCAGTGGACCGTGATAGGTAAACGAGATTGCATAGCAGGTTGTTGCTTGCGCCTGGCTGGTGGTACCAGCTTCACAGGCTGTTTGTGCGGTGCTTCCCTGGCTTGCCACAAAATACCCAGGCTGCGCGTTGATGCAGTTTCGCTCCCCAGAATTAGGTTGGTAGGTTCCCGCGGCACAGATTAGTTCTGCGGTTGCTCCCTGGGTTGGAACATACCTACCAGGTGATGCCTCCACACAGGGCAAATAACCATCAACCGAATAGGTCCCATACTGGCAGGGGATACTCCATGATCCTGCGTCATACTCCCAAGCCAGAAATGGAAGCCCGCCATTTAGCTGGGAGTTAATGATCCAAGTCTCGGTAGCAGTTCCTCCCCTTACGGCAGCAAAGTCATCGGTGATGCTCCATGGAGCAGTGAAGGTGGCGATATGTGCAAGCTCGGTCGAGGTCTTAGCCGTGGCACCGGTTGTGCTGCTCCAGTTTGTATGCACTGTAGCGTCGTAGAAGCTGTCACTACTGGTAGATGTGCTGGAGGCTATGGCCCTAGTGCTAACAGCAACGGAGTTGTCGGAATACTGCTTATAAGCACCCTGCACATAGACGCGGTTCAGGCTAAGTGTCGAGCCAAAGTCGGTGCTCTGCAGCTGCCCGGCAACACCAGCTGCAGTTGTAGAG
>JALQVB010000032.1 GCA_023260495.1 Aquiluna sp. | reverse complement strand
CAATCTAAGCTTCTTGGCCGCAACGGCAGCAGCTCCCACCGCTCCCCCGGCTTCAACAACCAGCTTGCTGCGCTCCATAACACCGAGCATGGCCTTGGCGATCTCATCCTCGGAGACGGTCACCACCTTGTCCACGTACTTCTCGATAATTTCAAATGGCGCCTTGCCTGGCTTGGCCACGGCAATTCCATCGGCAATGGTTGGCTGCACCTTGATCTCGGTTGGCTTTCCCGCCTTGAGCGATGGCGGATAGGCCGCGGCAAGCTCTGCCTGCACAGCGTAAACCTTGACCTTCTTGCCTAGCTCCTTAGCTTTGAGCTTCGCCGCTAGAGCAACCCCGGCGGTCAGTCCACCGCCACCTAGGCAAACCACGATGTTGTCCACCTCGGGCAGATCTTCCAAAATCTCTAGTGCGACAGTTCCCTGGCCGCGAATGATGTCAAGGTGATCGAACGGCGGAACAAAGACAGCGCCTGATGACTCGGTGAACTCCTTGGCGGCGGCGAGGGTCTCATCAAAAATAGCTCCGGTGAGGACAACATTTGCTCCGGCGTCGACCGTGGCCTGATATTTGGGCAGGGACGCCCCCACCGGCATGAAGATGGTTGCCTTGATCCCCAGCTGCTGGGCAGCCAGAGCAACTCCCTGGGCATGGTTTCCGGCCGATGCCGCAACCACGCCGCGCTTCTTCTCCTCGTCGCTGAGCTGGCTGATTAGGTTGTAGGCCCCGCGCACCTTATAAGCACCGGTGCGCTGCAGATTCTCACACTTGAAATAGACCGGGCTTCCCGCTACCTCGCTGAGCCAGTGGCTCTCGAGAATTGGGGTCCTAACAATTACGCCGCTGACCCGCTCGGCCGCTTCGTAAAACTCTTCCAGTGTCGGGAGTTTGCTCTGCGCCATCTAAACCTTCAATCAAACAATGAATGAAGTCTAGCGATTAGAAGCTGCGACCAATTTCCTGAAGTCTTTCGATTCGTTTTGGGATGGGTGGGTGGGTCGAGAATGCCCGCTCCACAAGACCGGGCTTGACTGGATCATTTATATACATGTGAGCCATAGCAGTGTTGGCCTTGCGCATTGGGCGGCCGTACTCACCGAGCTTCTGAAGCGCGGAGGCCAAGCCATCCGGGTACCGGGTCATCTCGGCACCGGTCGCGTCGGCCAGGTATTCACGCTGCCGGGATACCGCGGCGGAAACCAGCGGCCCGATGAGCCAGGCGATGATCCAGCCCACGATTCCAATCAGAATCAGAAACGCACCGAATTGCCCGTTGTCGCGGCCTCGGGAGTGCGATGACATCCAGGCCATCCGGATTGCCATGTCGGCCAGGATTCCAATTGCCGATACCAAACCGAACACGATAGTTGAAACCCGGATGTCAAAGTTCTTGACGTGGCCCATCTCGTGGGCCATGACCCCCTGCAGCTCATTGTCATCCATGATTTCCAAGAGACCAGTGGTGGCTGCCACGACCGCATTCTCTGGGTTGCGACCGGTAGCGAAGGCATTTGGTGCCGGATCGTTAATGACGTAGACCTTGGGCATCGGCATGCCCTCTGTTATTGCCAGATTCTCAACTATGTTCCAGAGCCTGGGGTTATCTCGCTTCTCGATTGGCACCGCGCCGCTCATGGAAATTGCGAGCTTGGATGCCATGAAGTATTGAAACAGCGCATAGCCGAAGGCAAAGACAATAATAAAAATGGCACTGGAACCGTTGCCGCTGGCATTTCCCCACCAAATCGCCAACCCGGTAATCAGCGCTACGAAGCCGCCAACGATCAGAATCGTGTTGCGCTTATTGGCTGCAATAGCCCGATACATTGCTAGCTCCTAGAAGCTGACCTGGGGCGGCTCTTGAATTGCCGCTGGGTTATCAACCTCAAAGAACTCTCGCTCCAAGAAACCAAGGTTGCGAGCGAAGATGTTGTTTGGGAACTGCTGAATCTTGGTGTTAAGTTCGCGCACGCCGCCGTTGAAAAATCTGCGCGATGCCATAATCTTGTCTTCGGTGTCGGTGAGCTCACGCTGCAGCTCCAAGAAGTTATTGGAGGCAACCAGCTGTGGGTAAGCCTCAGAGACTGCGAACAGGCTCTTGAGTGCCCCCTGCAACATTCCCTCGGCTTGTGCTGCCTGAGCTGGGTGTGAAAGGGCTTCTGGAGAGACCGTGGCGGCCCTGGCCTTGGTCACATTCTCGAAGACCTCGCGCTCATGCGATGCGTAACCACGAACGGTCTCAATGAGGTTTGGGATTAGGTCGGCTCGGCGCTTGAGCTGCACGGTGATGTCGCTCCAGGCCTCATCCACACGAACCTTGAGGGTTACCAGGGCGTTATAGGTGACCCAAAGGTAAATGCCGACTACGGCTGCCAGAACTAGCAGCCCGATGAAAATTTCCATGACTCTCCTTGATTACCTCTGACAACATTATGAAGCCTGCTTGGGAGTTTGCTGAGTAAACCGATGGTGCCCCGAGTGGGACTCGAACCCACACTGTGGCGATTTTAAGTCGCCTGCCTCTGCCATTGGGCTATCGGGGCAAAACAAAATTGGGCCCAGAAACCTGGGCCCAATTAGGTTAGTTCTACTTACCCGGCTTGGTGGCCCAGGTCTCGAAGAATAATCGTGGTGTGCGAACTGCCTCGATAGAGGCAAGGTCGCGACCGAGAATCCAGTTCCAAACCCAACCGGAGATGACGCGAATCTTGCGCTCCCAAGTAGGCATGGCTAGGCCGTGGTAGCCGCGGTGGGCCAGCCAGGCAAAGAAGCCGGTTAGGCCGAAGGTTCCAACCTTCATAGCACCAATACCAAGTCCCAGACCCGCTACGGCACCGATGGTTTTCCAGCGATACTCACGGATTCCCTCGCCGCGCAGATCAGCAACAATGTTCTTGGCCAAAAGCTTTGCCTGCCTAACCGCATGCTGGGCATTTGGCACGCAGTAGCCACCAACGCCTCCACCGGAAAGATCTGGCACCGCCGCCACATCTCCGGCAGTCCAGGCATCGCCAACCGGCTTGTCGCCATCAACAATCTGCAGCTTGGCATTTGCCGACACTCGGAAACGAGGGTCTAGTGGGAAGTCACAATTCTTGGCTACCGGGGCCGCGGCCACACCAGCGGTCCAGATGATCAAATCTGATTCCATCTGCTCACCGGTCGAAAGCTTGACGATGCCCTTTTCGGCCGACTCCACCTGGGTGTTCAGGTGAACGTAGGCGGCACGTGAGTTGAGGTTTTCGATAACCCACTGAGCGGTCTTCTCAGAAACCTCAGGCATGATTCGTCCCATTGCCTCGATTAGGTGGAACTGAACCTCTTCAAACTCGATCTCTGGGTATTGGCGCAGCAGGTAGGTTGCAGCGCTGCGAAGTTCGGCAAATGCCTCAATACCTGCAAAACCACCGCCGACTACCACAACGGTGAGTAGACGTTTGCGGAGCTTGCTTGACTTTGGAAGTGCAGCGGCACGCTCAAAGTTGCCAACCATTCGGTTGCGAACCTCGACCGCCTCCTCGATGGTCTTCAGACCAATGGCCTGATCGGCAATTCCCTTGATTGGGAAGGTGCGGGTAACCGCTCCGGCGGTCATGACAATTTGATCGTACTCGATGGTGCGGTTTCTGCCGCCCTCGATAGCAATCGTCGCCTTGCGAGTCTTGTGGTTCACCTTCAGCATGCGGCCGGAAACAAGATTGGTCTTCTTCAGGTGCCTGCGGTGAGAAACGATGGCGTGACGCGCTTCAATGGAGCCGGCCGCCACCTCTGGAAGGAAAGGCTGATAGGTCATGTATGGCAGCGGATCAACCAGAGTGACCTCAGCCTCACCCTGAGTAAGCAGCTTCTCTAACTTCCAGGCGGTGTAGAAACCGGCGTACCCGCCTCCGATAATCAAGATTTGCTTTGGCTTCGCAGGATTGATGGTTTGCTCCAAAACTGCTGGAGGTGTCTTTGACTTTGTGGTCGCGACTGTCATGAGATTTACTTTGCTTTCTTCGTTGGAAATCGTCATCGCCTGCGGATTAGGCGCAATACCAGCGCCAGTAGCAGGAGGGAAACTAGCCCTACATAGATTAGCGGATTTATTGGCGGCTCCGCCTGTACTTGGGCGACCTCGTGGGACTGTGCCTGGCTTACCTCGACATTTGGCAAAACTAGTGGCGCCTGATCCTCGGCCACCTCCGGGCGATACAGTGCAATCCAGCGATCCAGTGATCCCAGTGGGTTTTCCGACGAGACATCCCTAGCCGCAATGGCACCCGCTGGATTGATTAGCCCGAAGCCGTAGGCGGCATCGAATCCCGGTTCCCCTAAATCGGTCGCGCTGCGGAGCAACCGCTCAATCACGTCATTGGCATTTGCCTCAGGGTCTGCCTCCAACATCAGTGCAATGAGCCCGGAGACGATTGGGGTGGCGGCCGAGGAGCCGCTCCAAAGTTGCGCCTCACCACCGGGAACACTTCCCAAGAGCGCCTCCCCTGGGGCAGCGATGGAAACACCGATGCCTTCACTGCCCGCCTGACCAGTCGTAAGCAACTCTTGATTCACGGTGGTCACAGAAATCACCCCTGGGATTACGGCAGGTGCGGTGGCGAATGCCCCCTGTTCCTCATTTCCACTGGCCGCAACGATGACGACATCATTGGAAAACGCATACGAAAACGCCTCGTCCCAAGACTGCGGCCACTTTGCTGAATTCCTGGTCAGCGAAAGATTGATAACATCAGCGCCGTTATCAACCGCCCAGCGCACAGCATCGGCTAGCTGGGCATCGGTGTCCGCACCTGGAATCCCAAGTCCAATTGAAATTGGCAGGATGCTTGCCCCTGGGGCTACTCCCACCACGCCCCCAGACTCCTTGCCCTGTCCAGCAATCAAGCTGGCCACCATGGTGCCGTGAAAAGAACGTGGGCCAACAGGAAGGCTGCCATCATCTCTTCCCTGTCCCGAGAAATCAGCGCCTGGTAGCACCGCCGCGCTCAGGTCCGCATGTTTAGCATCCACTCCGGTGTCTATCACCGCCACCACCACACCGGCCCCGGTGAGCTCCTCATGGGGCAAGCCGAAATCGTCCAGCCACCATTGTCCGGTGCTGCCTGTGGCCAGGAGCACAGAGATTGCAAGAGCTCCCGCTGCTACTGGCAACGGCATTGGGTTCCTAGCCAGGGCAGCTCGGCAAGAGCCATGTCTCCAATTGGATTTACCCCAGGCCCCTTCACCAGCGAATGTCCAACCAGGGCGTGCAAGCACTTGACTCGCTCGGGCATGCCTCCCGCAGAGATCCCTGCGATTTCTGGAACATCGCCCAGCTCTGCCCGCTCTGCAAGATAAGACTGGTGTGCTGCAGAATATGCAGCCCTCAAATCTGAATCTTCGACCAGTAGCTCTTGCAACCTAGTCATTAGACCGGTTGCCTCTAGGGTCGACACCGCTGCCGTGGCAGCTGGCTGGGTGAGGTAAAACATGGTTGGGAACGGAGTTCCGTCGTCCAGACGTGGTTCGGTTTTTACAACCAGGGGTCTTGAGCAAACGCACCTGACTGCGATCTCAACGATTCCGCGGGCTTGCCTTCCCAGCTGCCTGGAAACCTCGGCGACATCAACTTCACTCACCATCGGACACCTCAGGGGTCTCAACTGCAGCCCTCAGAAAGCTCTCGAGGATAGAGTCAACCCAGTTCTCTGAGGCCGCTGCAATCTCGGCGCTGATCTCGTCGGCATTTCGCTGCTCTGCCAACGATGCACCCACCGTGCCACTCTGGTCAGAGAAATCCATGCCTTCGGCATCCATCACTAGATAGGAGACCTCGCCGGGCAACACATAGTAAAGCCGGTCTCTTGCCTGGGCGCGGATGTAAACCGGGTCCTGCCATCTGTCACGCTCAGCCTGCATCTCTGCAACGGCGTCTTCGGCCTGTTGAATGCTCAGTTCCATCTCGGCAATTTCTCGGCGCTGATTCAGAAATGCTTCAACGTCGGGCGAGACG
This sequence comes from Aquiluna sp., assembly GCA_023260495.1. Taxonomy (GTDB): domain Bacteria; phylum Actinomycetota; class Actinomycetes; order Actinomycetales; family Microbacteriaceae; genus Aquiluna. Next base: position 4,906 of record JALQVB010000032.1, on the reverse strand, counting down.
ATGAATGTGCCGAGCACAATGACCAAGATAAGGCTCACCCAGCTGCTGTTGAGCTTGAGCATGCGCAGCATCAACTTGCCCTGGGTTAGGGCAACTGGAACCTTCGGTTCCTTTAGTCTTGGCTGGCTCATGACAGACCGAGTCTAAAAGCGACTTGGCCTAAATTCCGCCATTGCCTAGCTGAAACGAGGGAAAGCGCTGCGGCCGGCGTACTGTGCGGCGTCGGCAAGCTCCTCCTCGATGCGCAGTAGCTGGTTGTACTTAGCTACGCGCTCGCTTCTAGCTGGGGCACCGGTCTTGATCTGGCCAGCGTTGGTAGCAACAGCCAGGTCGGCGATGAAGGTGTCCTCAGTCTCACCACTGCGGTGAGAAATGATTGCCTTCATACCGTGGCGCTGGGCCAGGGACACGGCGTCCATAGTTTCGGTCAGAGTTCCGATTTGATTCACCTTGACCAGGATTGCATTTCCAGCAGCCTCGTCGATTCCGCGCTGCAGGCGAGCCGGGTTGGTTACATACAGGTCGTCACCAACCAGCTGAACCTTGCTGCCAAGCTCTGCGGTGATCTTGGTCCAACCTGCCCAGTCGTCCTCGGCCAGTGGGTCCTCAATGGAAACCAGTGGGTAGGCGGCAAGCAGCTCTGCGTAGTAGGCGATCATATCGTCTGCGGAGCGCTTGGAGCCCTCGAAGTCATAGGTGCCAGTGGCCTCGTCAAAAAACTCAGTCGAAGCCACATCCAAAGCCAACGCGATGTCCTCCCCCAGCTTGAAGCCGGCTAGACCAATGGCCTCGGCAATCAAGTCAAGCGCTGCTCGGTTGTTAGGTAGGTCTGGGGCAAAGCCTCCCTCGTCACCTAGGCCAGTTGCAAGGCTCTTCTCGCCCAGCAACTTCTTTAGGTGGTGGTAGACCTCAGCACCCCAGCGCAGCGCCTCGGAGAAAGTCTCAGCGCCGTGAGGAACAATCATGAATTCCTGGATGTCAACACCGTTGTCAGCGTGAGCACCACCGTTGATGATGTTCATGAGCGGCACAGGCAGCACAAAAGCGTTGGAGCCGCCCAGGTAGCGGTAAAGCGGAAGGCCGGTTGAATCGGCGGCTGCGCGAGCAGTGGCAAGCGAGACACCCAAGATTGCGTTTGCGCCGAGGTTCTTCTTGTTGTCTGTTCCGTCAACGGCAATAAGTGCAGCATCGACCAGTCGCTGGTCGGTTGCGTCGAAGTCAACCAGTGCCTCGTCGATGGTCTCGACAACGGCTTTCACGGCGTTCTGCACTCCCTTGCCGAGGTATCGCCCCTTGTCGCCATCACGAGACTCATGAGCTTCAAAAGCACCAGTCGAAGCGCCCGAAGGAACAGCTGCGCGACCGAACGAGTCGTCATCGAGCAAAACCTCAACCTCAACGGTTGGGTTTCCTCGGGAATCAAGAATTTCGCGGGCGCCTACTGCGGTGATGATAGACAATGCCTTCTCCTAAAGATTTTTGGATGCATAAATAAGGACTGTGAAAACGTCTTCGGCTTCGGCGCTAGTTTAGCGTTAGCTAAGCGGCTTGATGTCAAGCTGGCTGCCTTCTTGAAAGAAGGCAAAGTGGCTGAATCCAGCAGCCGCAAGCTCGGCAAGTTGGGCCTTGGTGTTCTTGGCTTGTCGCTCCAGTCGCACCCGCCAACCCTGGGCAATCAGTTCTGCCTGCGACCTTAGAGCCCCGGAGGCATCGTCACGCACGAGCAGAACCAGAGAGTTGTCTGTAGCGGACGATGCTGGGATGAGATCGAGGATGCGCTCTATGCCAAGGGAAATACCAACGGCGGGAGTGTCGGTGCCGGCCCATCGACCAACCATCTCGTCATAGCGTCCGCCGCCACCGATTGAATAGGCGACCTCTGGGTGTTCAATTTCAAAAATAGCTCCGGTGTAGTAGCCCATTCCACGAACCAGGGTCGGATCGAAGCGTAAGCGCTGGGCGAGCAGCCCAAGCTGCGCTGTCCAAGCCAATATCTCTGGCATCGCGGCAGACGGTGCTGCTTCCAGCCAACCCCTAGCTGCATGCGAAGCCTGCTGGCCAACCAGCTCTGTTAGCTCGGCAACCACGCCATCGACACCGATCTTGTCCAGCTTGTCGATTGCAATGAGCGCCTTATCCAGGTGGTCCTGTAGGCCCAACTCTGCCATTGTGCTGGTGAGCAGCCGTCGGTCATTGATTCGAATAGTTGCGCCTGACAGGCCGATGGCATCCAGCGCGGCCAGAGAGGCGGAGATCAGCTCCAGCTCGGCTAGCTCGGTGCTGTCGCCGATGATGTCGATATCGCACTGTAAGAATTGTCGGTAGCGACCCTTCTGCGGCCGCTCGGCTCGCCAGACTGGGCCAATCTGTATTGCCTTCAGTACCCTTGGCAGTTTCGCGTTATTGCTGGCGAAGTAGCGGGTAAGTGGAACCGTGAGGTCAAAGCGCAGGCCGAGGTCGGCCAGTTCCTCGCCTGCTTCTAAAGCCCGCTCAAAATCTTCACCGCGCTTTTGCACCTTGAAGACCAACTTCTCGTTGTCGCCGCCCTGGCCGGATGTGAGCCGGGCCAACTCCTCAAGGGCAGGCGTCTCAATTTCCTGAAAACCCCGGGCCTGGTAGGTGGCCCGAATGGCGGAAAGCACCGATTCCCGAGCCTCTTTTTCGGCTGGGAGCAAGTCGCGCATTCCGCGCGGTGGAGTCACTGGCACCTGACAAGTTTGGCACAACCGGGAAATAAACCACTGCAACTGCCTGTTGCTACTATTGTTAGACCTCGTCCCATAAGGGGGTTAGTATGTTGATGCCAGTCAACCAGAGCGCCGAAGCTTCACAGAAGCCCCGGCGTGGACGACCCGTGACCACGGACCCCAATGCCGTTGGACTCTCTGCTTTGAGGCTTTTCACCGAGCATGGCATCGACCGAGTCACCATGGACGATGTGGCCCGGGCATCTGATATTTCGCGCTCCAACCTCTTCCGCATTTTTCCATCGAAGGCAGCGGTGGTTTGGGGTGGCATGCATGAATTCAATGTTGAGCTGGAGCGCAGGCTCTCAGAAAGCCCCGAGACGGATCCAATAAAGCTGTTGCACACCTCCTGGGTGGAGGCAATGCATCTGCTTGATGACTCTTTGGAGACTGTTCGGCTGCGACTCAAGCTAATCGCCTCGTCACCAGAAATCTATGGCTGGGGTCACGGTCAGCTCGAAGAGGCCCGGGGTGTAATCGAGCGCGCACTGGCAAAGCTGCCTGGCAGTCCAATGCGCCCGCGCATGGTTTCCTCCGCGCTCATCTCGGTTTCGATGGCGATCCTGATGTGGTGGGCGGAGAACGAAGATGATCGAACTCCGTCGCAGGTTCTAGACGATGGCTTTGAAGAGTTCGAAAAAATTTTTAGCCGAGGCTAGTCGGCAAACCCGATGACTCCAGCATCAGTCTCCTCGGAGAGCTCACTCGCCCGAATTTCCACCTGAAGCTCGCGGGTTGCCTCACGCAAGGCGCGCTCGGGATCTAGTCCAACGCTTCTGGCGCTTGCAACTATCGCGAGCAACAGCTTGCCTAGATCGGCCTCTGATTCCATTGGCACTACAGGTTCTTCGAGTGGCTCCAAGATATTTGCTTTCTCGGCCTTGCCCATAACTTTGCTGGCCAGGGCCAAAGCGGGCATCGCCTGCGGCACACCATCCAGAATTGAAGTGCGACCTGGCTTTTCGCGCTTCTTGTGAGCGTCCCAGTTTTGCATCACATCATCGCCGTTATTGGCGGCGTATTTTTGTTGCTCCTCATCGGTGCCGAAAACATGCGGATGACGCGAGCGCATTTTCTGCTCCATAAACTCGGCTACATCCTCCAGGTCAAAGGGTTCGCCTAAGGTTCCCTCGCTGGCCAAATCGGAGTGAAAGATGACTTGATAGAGAACATCGCCCAGCTCTTCAAGGACCTCGTTTCTATCTCCCGATTCGAGGGCTTCGATCAGCTCGTAGGTTTCTTCTAGGAGATATTGCACCAGGCTCTCGTGCGTCTGTTCCGCATCCCAAGGGCAACCACCTGGGGCTCTAAGTTGATGGGCCGTTTGAATCAGACTTATTAGCTTCTGCACCGAACACCTCGAGTTTCTCAAATAGCTCTGCCACCCAGTTAATCACCTGTTCGTCGTGAATTGCTTCGCCATCCTCGGCTTTCGGAATATTCAAAGTAAGCAACTTCGCAGTCTTCAAATATCGAACACCGCTGAGCGAGTGGCTCAGCTCCACGAGCTGAGCATCGGTCAGTTCAACCGGTGACACTCTCGCCTGCATGCCAAGCAGGTTCACGTCGGTGAGACCCAGTCGATTTGCCCGCTGGCGAAGCCGCGTGATGGCGAAAAGATTAACCACTGACTGCGGAGGCTTGCCGTAGCGATCGGCAAGCTCCTCGTAGATAGCCTGCAGGTTAGCCTCGGTTCCCTTGGCCGACGACTCCGCCGATAGCTTGTGATAGGCCTCGAGCCGAAGGCGCTCGGAATCGACATACTCCACCGGTATGCGCGCATCCACCGGAAGCTCCAGCTTTAGCTCAGCAGGCGAGGATATCTCCTCGCCCCTAAACTCGCTGACTGCTTCGGCGATCATGCGCAGGTAGAGATCGAAACCGACACCGGCGATGTGCCCAGACTGCTCACCACCAAGCAGGTTTCCCGCACCGCGAATCTCCAAGTCCTTCATGGCAACCTGCATACCTGCGCCAAGTTCGTTGTGGGTTGCGATAGTGGCTAGCCGGTCGTGGGCCGTCTCCGTCAGCGGCTTGCCAGGGTTGTAGAAGAAGTAGGCGTAGGCACGCTCCTTGCTCCTTCCCACTCGGCCGCGAATCTGATGCAACTGCGATAGGCCGAAGTTCTCGGCGGAATCCACAATCAGGGTGTTGGCATT